>DASVUW010000152.1:0-10070 GCA_036386845.1 Allosphingosinicella sp.
CCCGCGCCGCAAGGAGCGACGGGCGTATTGGTCCTGGCCGACGGCAGCTTCATCTGGGGCAGGGGCTTCGGAGCCGAAGGGGAGGCGGTGGGCGAGGTCTGCTTCAACACCGCCATGACCGGCTACCAGGAGGTGATGACCGACCCCTCCTACGCCTCGCAGATCGTCACCTTCACCTTCCCGCACATCGGCAATGTCGGCGCAAACTACGAGGACGTGGAGGCCGACAATCCCTGGGCGCTGGGCTGCGTCGTCCGCCAGGACGTCACCGAGTCCGGCAATTTCCGGGCGGTGCAGACTTTCGATGCCTGGATGAAGGCGAACGGGCGGATCGGGCTTTCGGGAGTCGACACGCGGGCCCTGACCCGCAAGATCCGGGAGGAGGGGGCTCCGAACGGGGTCATAGCCTACGCCGCCGACGGCAGGTTCGATCTCGACGCTCTGCTGGCGCAGGCGCGGGCCTGGCCCGGCCTCGAGGGCATGGACCTGGCGAAGGAGGTAAGCTGCAAGCAGTTGTTCCGCTGGTCCGGCGGGCTGTGGCGCCTTGGCAAGGGCTATGAAGAATCCCCCTCACCCCGAGGGGGAGAGGGTCGGGGTGAGGGGGCTCCGGGCCAGAAGCTTCCCGCTTACGCCGAATCCCCTCACCCGACCCTCTCCCCGAGGGGAGAGGGCTTTGTGCCTCACGTCGTCGCCATCGACTACGGCTCCAAGCGCAACATCTTCCGAAACCTCGCCGACGCCGGAGCGAGGGTCACCGTCCTCCCCGCCACCGCCACCTTCGAGGAGGTGATGGCCCACCAGCCCGACGGGATATTTCTCTCCAACGGCCCCGGCGACCCTGCCGCGACCGGCGAATATGCCGTCCCCGTGATCCGCCAGCTCCTGGAGACCGGCAAGCCCCTCTTCGGCATCTGCCTAGGCCACCAGCTCCTCGGCCTCGCGGTGGGTGCGAAGACCGTGAAGATGCACCAGGGCCACCGAGGCGCCAACCACCCGGTCAAGCGCCTCTCCGACGGCCGAGTCGAGATCACGAGCATGAACCACGGCTTCGCTGTGGAGGCGGAGAGCCTGCCGGAGAATGCGCGCGCGACGCATGTCTCGCTGTTCGACGGCAGCCTGGCGGGGCTGGAGCTGACCGACCGCCCGGCGTTCAGCGTCCAATATCATCCGGAGGCGAGCCCGGGGCCGCAGGACAGCGTTTACCTGTTCGGACGGTTCGTGGGCCAGCTGCGGCCGTGATGTCCGGCGGCGGCCATGCTCCCTCTCCCCGTCGGGGAGAGCGCTGGGGTGAGGGGGCTCTGAGTCCGAGGACAATTTCTGACGGATCCCCTCACCCTGCCCTCTCCCCAGGGGGAGAGGGTTCATTCGGCGCGGTTTCTTGCGATCAGGAGCTCGTGGCGAAGGGCTTCGAGGACGGTGTAGGTGTCTGCGAGTACGTCGTTGTTCCAGAAGCGCAGGACCCGGTAGCCGTAGGTTTCGATGATGGCGGTGCGAGCCGCATCCCGCTCCGCATCGTGCTGCCCGCCGTCGAGCTCCACCGCCAGCCGCGCGGTGCGGCAGGCGAAATCCGCGACGTAGCGGTCGATCTGGAGCTGGCGGACGAACTTCTCGCCTTCGAGGCGGCGGCCGCGGAGGTGGTACCAGAGGCGCTCCTCAGCTTCGGTCTGATCTTTGCGCAGCCTGCGCGCGATCGGGGTCAGGCGTTTGCTTCCCACCTCAGTACCCCCTCACCCAACCCTCTCCCCGCCGGGGAGAGGGCTTTGGAGCCGCGCCAACCCCTTGCCCCCTCTCCCCGGCGGGGAGAGGGTTGGGGTGAGGGGGCTCGGCCTCTCGGCAGAACGCAACGAGTTTCGAATAATCAACTGGCGGGAGTCAACTGAAACCAATGCCTCGCCGAACCGCCATCTCCTCGATCCTCATCGCCGGGACGGCCCTGCTGCTCATAAGCGAGGCCTCCGCGCAGGGAATGCGGGCGCCCCCTCCAACCTATGAGCAGACCCTCGCGGCGATTTCAGCCTGCGGGGTACCCGCGGCAAAGGTGCGCATCACCTATGAAGAGGAGACTCAGTCGGATCTCGTCGCGATAAGCGACTTGGGTGGAAGCGACGAAGCGAGATTCCGCTGCCTGCGCGAGGCCGTCCACCATCATTATGTTCTGGACGTCCACTCCGCTCCCCAACGAGATTCTTATTACGCGTCCGCCGCCAGGGAGTACCGCCGGGAGGAGAGGGCCCGGGCCCTCGTCTGGCTCAAGGCGAAGGGAAAGCTGGGCGCCGTTCCGCATTACGATCCGGGCAAGGGACCGGAGAGGTTCGCCCGAGCTTTGGAAGCCGCCTGCTCGATCCGGGAAGGCAGCGTTATCGATGTCTCTCCGCGTTCCGGCCTGTTCTTCCGGCGAAGCTTCGTGGAACAGCTCCATCTCGACACTTCCGATCGAATCGACTGCCTGATTCACATGATCGCCGCATCGAACGCCGGCAGGCACGGTCTCCATTTGACGGTGATCGGCGGAGAAGCCTCCCAGACGGAAACCCGGAAATAATGCCCCGCCGAACCGACATCTCCTCCATCCTCATCATTGGCGCCGGCCCGATCGTCATCGGGCAGGCGGCGGAGTTCGATTATTCGGGGACCCAGGCGGCGAAGACGCTCAAGGCGGAGGGGTATCGGATCGTTCTGGTCAATTCGAACCCGGCGACGATCATGACCGATCCGGAGCTGGCCGACGCCACCTATGTCGAGCCGATCACGCCCGAGTTCGTCCGGATGATCATCGAGAAGGAGCGGCCCGACGCGGTTCTTCCCACGATGGGCGGGCAGACGGCGCTCAACACCGCTCTGGCGCTGTGGAAGGACGGAACGCTCCAGAAGTATGGCGTCCGGATGATCGGCGCCGACGCCGAGGCGATCGAGAAGGCGGAGGACCGGCTCAAGTTCCGCGACGCCATGTCCAAGATCGGCCTCGAAAGCCCGCGCTCGGCGATTGCGCACAGCCTCCAGGAGGCGGTTCGGGCGCTCGACGTTACCGGGCTTCCGGCGATCATCCGGCCGAGCTTTACCTTGGGCGGAACGGGTGGAGGTATCGCGTACAATCGCGAGGAATTCGTCGAGATCGTCACCGGCGGGCTCGACGCCTCGCCGACCACCGAAGTGCTGATCGAGGAATCGGTTCTGGGGTGGAAGGAATATGAGATGGAGGTCGTCCGCGACCGCGCGGACAATGCCATCATCGTCTGCTCGATCGAGAATGTCGACCCGATGGGGATCCACACGGGGGATTCGATCACCGTCGCCCCGGCTCTGACCCTGACCGACAAGGAATATCAGATCATGCGCAATGCGAGCATCGCTTGCCTGCGCGAAATCGGTGTCGAAACAGGGGGTTCGAACGTACAGTTCGCAGTCAATCCCGAGAATGGCCGGCTCGTCGTCATCGAGATGAACCCGCGCGTGTCGCGCTCCTCCGCGCTCGCCTCCAAGGCGACCGGCTTCCCGATCGCCAAGGTCGCGGCCAAGCTTGCGGTCGGCTACACCCTCGACGAGATCCAGAACGACATTACCGGAGTGACCCCGGCCAGCTTCGAGCCGACCATCGACTATGTGGTCACCAAGATCCCGCGCTTCGCCTTCGAGAAGTTCAAGGGCTCGGACCCCACTTTGTCGACGGCGATGAAATCGGTCGGTGAGGCGATGGCGATCGGACGCTCGTTCCACGAAAGCCTTCAGAAGGCCTTGAGAAGCCTGGAAATCGGGCTGATCGGGCTCGACGGGGTGCGCGAGCTTTACGGCGCGCCCCGGATCGAGATCGAGGCGGCTCTGGCCCGGCCGACGCCCGACCGCCTGCTGGTGGCCGCGCAGGCGCTCCGCGAGGGTTTCACCGTCGCCGAGATCCACGCCATTGCCAAATATGATCCCTGGTTTCTCGAGCGGCTGAAGGAGATCGTCGACCAGGAGGAGGCGGTCTGCCGCGACGGGCTGCCGCGCGACGCCGCGGGCATGCGCCGTCTGAAGGCGATGGGCTTTTCCGACCGGCGGCTCGCCGAGCTCGCTCTCAGGGGCGCCGGGATCCGCGGCACCGGGGTCAAGACCCGCGCCCGGAGCCACGGCCTCATCCATGACGTCACGAAGATGCTGATCGGAGCGACCACCGAGGACGAGGTGAGGGCGCTCCGCCACAAGCTCGGGGTCCGGCCCGTCTTCAAGAGGATCGACACCTGCGCCGGCGAGTTCGAGGCCAAGACGCCCTATATGTACTCGACCTACGAGGCGCCGAGCTTCGGCGAGCCCGAGGACGAGAGCCAGCCTTCCGACCGGCGCAAGATCGTCATCCTCGGCGGCGGGCCGAACCGGATCGGGCAGGGGATCGAGTTCGACTATTGCTGCTGCCACGCCGCTTATGCGCTGGCGGAAGCGGGCTTCGAGACGATCATGATCAACTGCAACCCGGAGACGGTGTCGACCGACTACGACACGTCCGACCGGCTCTATTTCGAGCCTCTGACCGCCGAGGACGTGCTCGAGATCCTCCATGTCGAGAAGTCGAGCGGCGAGCTGGTCGGGGTCATCGTCCAGTTCGGAGGCCAGACCCCGCTCAAGCTCGCTGCCGCCCTGGAGAAAGAGGGGATCCCGATCCTCGGAACCTCGCCCGACGCCATCGACCTCGCCGAGGATCGGGAGCGTTTCGCCGCCCTGGTGAACAAGCTCGGCCTGAGGCAGCCCGAGAACGGGATCGCCCGATCGCGGGACGAGGCGATCGCGGTGGCCGAACGGATCGGCTATCCGGTCCTGACCCGGCCTTCCTACGTGCTCGGCGGCCGGGCGATGGAGATCGTCGACGGCCCCGCCCAGCTCGAAGATTATATCGTCACCGCGGTACAGGTCTCCGGCGACAGCCCAGTGCTCATCGACAAATATCTTCGCGACGCCATCGAGGTCGACGTCGACGCCATTTGCGACGGCAGGGACGTCGCCATCGCCGGAGTCATGCAGCATATCGAGGAGGCCGGAGTCCATTCGGGCGACAGCGCCTGCTCGCTGCCGCCCTACAGCCTCGAGCCCGCCATCGTTGCCGAGATCGAGCGGCAGACCAGGGCGCTCGCTCTGGCGCTCGGCGTGCACGGCCTGATGAACGTCCAGTTCGCGGTCAAGGACGGAGCCGTCTATCTCATCGAGGTCAACCCGCGCGCCAGCCGCACCGTGCCGTTCGTCGCCAAGACGCTCGGCACTCCGATCGCCATGATCGCCGCCCGAGTCATGGCGGGGGAGCCGCTCATGAACTTCCTCCCGCTTCGAACCAAGGTTCATCATATCGCGGTGAAGGAGGCGGTATTCCCGTTCGCGCGCTTCCCGGGGATCGATCCCGTCCTTTCGCCGGAAATGAAGTCAACCGGCGAAGTCATGGGAATCGATACGGATTTCGCAAAGGCCTTCCTCAAATCCCAGCTCGGCGCCGGCCTCGACCTGCCGCTCGCCGGAACCCTGTTCGTCTCGGTCAAGGACAGCGACAAGAGCGCGATCACGGCCCCGGTGAGGGCGCTTTGCGAGCTTGGCTTCAAGGTCGTCGCGACGGCGGGGACCGCCTCCTGGCTGGAGGGCGAGGGCATCGAGGTCGAGCGGGTCAACAAGGTGGCTCAGGGGCGGCCCCATATCGTCGACCGGATCAAGGACGGCGAAGTCGACATCATCTTCAACACGACCGAAGGCTGGCAGAGCCACAAGGACTCGGCCTCGATCCGGGCCTCGGCGCTGATGGCCAAGGTTCCCTACTTCACCACTGCCGCCTCGAGCGCAGCCGTGGTCCGGGCGATCGCGGTGCTCGGGGAGCACAGCCTTGAAGTGAAGTCGCTGCAGGACTATTATTCAGCCTCCAAAGCGTGATCCTGAACAACTGAACACGCAATCAGGGCATCTTCCCACCGGAAGGCGCCTGGAAGAGAGCTTTTGACGAAAGGTGATGTGGCGATGGCGACGGTCGACAAGATGCCGATGCTGGCCGAGGGCTATGAGAAGCTTCAGACCGAAGTGCGGCACCTCAAGACGGTGGAGCGGCCGTCGGTGATCGAGGCGATCGAGGTGGCGCGGGGCCATGGCGATCTTTCCGAGAATGCCGAATATCACGCCGCCAAGGAGCGCCAGGGCCAGGTCGAGGCCCAGATCGCCGACATCGAGGACCGGCTGAGCCGCGCGATGGTCATCGATCCGAAGACCCTGTCCGGCGACAAGGTCGTGTTCGGGGCCACCGTCCACCTGATCGACGAGGACGACAAGCCGGTTACCTACCAGATCGTCGGCCAGACCGAGGCCGACGCCCGGATCGGCCGGATCTCCTACAACTCGCCGCTCGGCCGCGCCCTCATCGGCCGCACGATCGGCGAGGAGGTCGAGGTCACCACCCCGTCCGGCGACCGTTATTATTCGATCGAGAAGGTCGAGTTCATCTAGGGCATGATTTTCCGGTTCACCGTCATTGCGAGCGAAGCGAAGCAATCCAGTGCGGCGGCCGAGGCCCGATGGATTGCCGCGTCGCTTCGCTCCTCGCAATGACGAGGGGCGGCTGATGCGCCTTCCCGACGACCTGCGAGCGGCGCCGGTCACCCTCGCGATCGCGATCCTGACCGCCGCCGCCTGGCTGATCGCCTGGATGGGGGGTTGGCAGGAAGCGGCCGTCATGGGCGGCGGCTTCATTCCCGCTCGGGTCGGAGGAGTTCAGGCAGGTCCTGAGGTCGTTCCGGTATTGCTGACCCCGCTTACGGCGACCCTCGTCCATTCGGGCTTCGCCCATCTGTTCTTCAACCTGATCATCCTGCTGTTCTGCGGCCGCTCGATCGAGCGGGTGCTGGGCGGGCAGGGGGTCGTGATCCTCTATCTGGTCGGCGCCTTCGCGGCCGCGGCCGCCCAATATGCGGTCGATACGAGCGAGACTGTGCCCATGGTCGGGGCAAGCGGCGCCATTTCCGCCATACTGGGCGCTTTCGGCCTGCTCTTCGGCCGCAACAAGGTGAAGGTCGCCAATCCCGGCCTCGCCAGCCTGCTCCACGCTCTGTGGCTCGCCGCCGCCTGGATCGGCCTCCAGATCCTGATCGGACTGACGTTCGAGACCAGCGGCCTCAGGATCGCCATCGCCGCCCATATCGGCGGCTTCCTCGCCGGCCTGCTCCTGGCCAGACCCCTGCTCCTGCTCAAGTGGCGGGGCGCCTGAGCTCATCCTCCCCGCATGCGCAGCATGGGGGGAGGGGGACCACATGAAGCGTGGTGGAGGGGTAGTTGGCGCGGGCCGGAGCGGATCACCCCTCCACCATGCTCCGGTCCCCCTCCCCATCTTGCGATGGGGAGATAACTGGCCGGCCCCTCTTCGCCGGCTGAGAGGCAAAATCCTTGATTTCCTGAATGCCCGGAAAGCGCATCCCGCGTCCTTGAAGGTTGCTGCCTCGTTGCGTCGTTGCGTCGTTGCGTTGAAAACTGAAGGACGCCGCCCCCGCGGCTTCGCGAGAGCGGCCGACCACGTCCAACCGGGAACCGACCTCTGAAGCATCCGGCGCCCTTCCCGCACCGGCCGCAGGCCAATCATTTTTTCAACGCGACGACGCAAAGACGCAACGATGCCGTGTCCGTCCCGGATGCCGTGCCTGTGCTCCGGCCGCGGGGAGGATGCCTTCGGCACCGGAAGTTGCTCGGATTCTTCGCGTCTTCGCGTCTTCGCGTTGAAAATTGAAGGGCGCCGAGCGTGCGGCTTGGCGAGGTGGCCAACCCCGTACGGCCTCACCAGCGCCCCGAATCTGCTACAGGAACATCCGTTTCGGAAGTTGCAGGCCTAGCCCGCCGCCCGCGCCCCAGCGGCCGGCGCGGATTCGAAGTTCCGGGCGAAGTCGGCCACGGCGCCGGCGGGCACGGGGCGGCTGATTCCGTAGCCCTGGGCCTGGTGGCAGCCCATCTCGCGAAGCAGCTCCAGGCAGGCTTCGTCCTCGACACCCTCGGCGACGACGGCGAGGCCGAGCTCGTGGGCCATGGCGATGGTGGAGCGCACCAGAATCCGGTCGCGCGGGCCGTCGGCCATGGCGGCGATGAAGCTGCGGTCGATCTTGAGCTCGGTCGCCGGCATCTTCTGGAGGTAGGAGAGCGACGACTGGCCGGTGCCGTAATCGTCGATCGAGATTCCGACTCCGAGCTTGCGCCAGCCCTTCAGGGCGACGACCGCCGCTTCGGGCTCGGCCATGGCCGCGGATTCCGTGACTTCGAGGGTAACCCGCTCCGCCGGAAAGCCGCTGGCCTGAAGCAGCTGCTCGAGGCGGTGGAGGAAGCCATGATCGTGCAGCAGGGTGGCCGAGATGTTCACCGCGACTCCGAGCGGCTGGCCTTCGGCCGCCCAGGCGGCGGCGTCGGCGAGGGCCTGCGCCATGACGTGAAGGGTGAGGTCGGCTGCCCGTCCATGCTGCTCGATCAGCGGGATGAAGCTGTCCGGGGCGAGCGTCCCGCGCTCGGGATGGTCCCATCGAACCAGCGCCTCGACAGAGCAGATCCGGCCGGAGCGAAGGTCGAGCTTGGGCTGGTAGGCGTTCCACAGCTCGCCGCGGGCCAAGGCCGAATCGAGCTCCGCGAGCAGGGACACCCGCCAGCTCGCGCGTTCGGAATCGCTGGCGGTGAACAATTGCCAGCGATTGCCCCGTTCGGCCGCGTGAAGCGCCGCGAGCCCGGCGTCGGCGCAAAGCTGCCTCGCTGCCGCACCGGCGCCGCGCGCCGCTCCGAAATGGGTGCGCACTTCCACGCTTCGGCCGGCCGCGAAGGGCGCGCGCATGACCGCGTCGATGGCGTCGAAGCGGTCGTCCAGCTCGGCCTGCTCCGGTTCGATCCAGGCCAGGCCGGCTTCCTCGATCCTGTAGATCCTGACCGCCGACGCGGCGAAGGCGAGCCGTTCGGCGACGGCTCGGACCAGGCCCGAAGTTCCATCGGGGCCGAGCGCCGAGAGCAGGTCAGCGAAGCTCTCGATACGCGCGACTGCGATGGTCGCGGCCGGCAGCGCCCGGCAATCCCTTTCCAGCGCCGCGAGGTTGGGAAGGCCGGTCTTCGAGTCCGCGAGGCTGGTCTCGCGGCGGCGCCAGGCGGCTCGGCCGGCGGCGCCGGCGCCCGCCGCGGCGCCGAGCGCGATCAGCGCCGGGCCCACGGATACGTCGAGCCCCGTCCACTCCCCGGCGAAGGGCAGGAGAAGGATCGAGATCCCGGTCGCCGCCAGGCCCATTGCGATCTGGCGGCCTCGCGGCAGCTTCGCACAGGCGGCCGCAAGGAGCAGGACGAGTGCGAGAGCCCAGCCGCCCCCCACCGGGGCCGGTGGAGGGCCCTCTAGCAGGGTTTCCGCGGCAAGCGCCTGGGCGACCACGCCCGGGAGGATGCCGTGGCGGGGAAGGGTATAGCGGTCCGCGGTCTCGACGGCGGTGGCTCCGATGAGGATCCTCTTGCCGGCCAGGGCGCTCGGCGAGATTCGCCCGGCCACCAGGTCGGCCATGCTGTGACGCGGGATCGATGCGGGATCGATCGCCCGGTCGATCAGGAACAGCTCGCCCGCGCCGCCCGGGCGCTCGGCCACCATGCTCGCGAGCGAGGGCCGAGGGACTCCGCCCACCTCCACCCCATAGGGCATGCTTCGAAGCTCACCATGCGTTTCCGGAAGGACATTGGCCGCGGCGAGGAAGGATAAGCTTGCCAGTTGCGGCAAGGGTGCGACGTCGTCACCCGACTCCCGGCGGAAGGTCGGAAGGACGACGCTTCCCCCGGCGCGTCGAAGTGCGTCGGCAAGCGCCGAATCCTCGGCCGGCTCCGAAGGGCTCGAGAAATCGACGTCGAAGGCGATGAGCGCGGCCTTGCTCTCGCGCAGCCGATCGACAGCCCTTGCATGGATGCTCCGCGGCCAGGGCCAGCGCTTGAAGGTGGCGATGCTCCGGGCGTCGATCTCGACGATATGCACCTGGCCGGCGGCGGGCCGCTCGCGCCAGCCGGCGCGCTGGTTCGCCAGCGCCTGGTCCAGACCGTCGGCGGCGTCCGTCCAGAGAATGAGCAGACCCAGGGCGCCGGCCAGAACC
>DASVUW010000153.1:0-9252 GCA_036386845.1 Allosphingosinicella sp.
TGCTCGACCGTCCTCGCCCGCGCCGTCGACATCCCCGGAGTCTCGATGGGCCTTAAGGAACCCTTGATTCTCAATGACTTGGTAGGATGGAGACGCCGCGGCGCCGACCCCCTTCAACTGGGTGCAATGGCCGACACAATCCTGACCCTGCTCGCCCGCCCCTTCGCCCCGGGCGAAGCGGTCGTCGTCAAGCCGTCCAACGTCCTCAACGCCATCGCCCCGGCAATGCTCGGGATGAGGCCGCAATCCACGGCAATCCTCCTTCATGCGCCGCTTCCCGATTTCCTCCGCTCGATCGCCCGCAAGGGCCTCTGGGGACGGCGCTGGGTGCGCGAGCTGTTCATCGGCCAGCTGCGCGACGGGATGGTCGACCTCGGCCTTGGCGAGCAGCATTATCTCGACCTCACCGACCTCCAGGTCGCGGCCGCCGGCTGGCTGGCCCAGCAGGACGTCTTCGCCCGGCTGGTCGAGCGGTTCGGAGCGGAGCGCGTCCGGACGCTCGACAGCACCGCCCTCATGGCCCGGCCGGGCGAGGCCATGGCGCGGCTGTCGGACCTGTTCGGCCTCGGCCTTGGCGAGCCGGCGATCGGGCGGGTCCTGGCTGGGCCGGCCTTCACCAGCCACTCCAAGTCCAATGCCGGTTTCAGCGCCGCCGACCGCCTCGCCGAGCAGCGCGATGCGGCCGAGATTCATGCCGACGAGATCGAAAAGGTCGCCGTCTGGGCGGAAGCCGTCGCGGCGGCCGCGGGCGTTCCGATGGAGCTGAAGGCGCCGTTGCTGTAATCGGCCGAGGATCGTCATGGACGACCTCAAAGATTCCAACGACTTGGAAATTGGTGCCTGGCACCAATTTTTTTGCTGACGGCCCGTTCCCGGGTGAACCGCCATGCGATCGACACTCAATAGCTTGCGCGGCGCGAGATTTCGGGAAAAGGGGAGGGATGCGGCCCATTCTCAAAGCGACGATCGGTCTCTTCGCGGCGCTCGCCGCGGCCTGGGTCTGGCACGGGCCTCTCGGCTACGGCGAGCGGCTGATCGACCGGCTGGAAGAAGAGGCACGCGCCGGCGTCGCCAAAACGGAGCTGCCGGGAATCGAGATCGGCCTCTCGCGAGACCCGCTCGCCCGGACGGCGAGGCTGAGCGGCCCCGCCAACGGCCTCCAGCGCGAGGGGCTCGGCAGCCAGAAAGGCGTCAGCGACCATGTCCGCGACGTCGAGGGCATTTCGAACGTCCGCTGGGCCGACGAGCCTGGAGCCGGGGGCACGGTCGTGCCGCTCCTCCTCGAAACCTGGGCCGCCGCCGCGCTCGCCTATCTCATCGGCCTCGGGCTCGGCTGGCTGCTCTGGGGCCGCCGGCGGCACGAGGGCTTCGCCTGATTCGAAGAAGGAACTGACCGGATATGTGGACCGTCGTTCAAGACAATCTCATCCTCGTCGTCGCCGCCTTGCTGATCGGCCTCGCCGTCGCGCTCTGGGCCTTCCGCAAGAGCGGGAGCGGAGCGAACGTCACCTCTGACGGCCGCGCCGACCTGCCCGAGGGCAACCGCCTGCAGGACGAGTTCGCGGCCGCGACCCAGGACGTGGCCGGCGAGATTCTGGGGGTCGACGCGCATCCGGCCATTCCCGCGGCCAGCGGGCCGCCGGACAACCTCCGGCTCCTGAAGGGCGTGGGCCCCAAGATGGTCGCTCAGCTGGGCGAATTCGGGATCGTCCGCTTCGACCAGCTCGCCGGCCTCACCGAGACCGAGGTCGCGCTCCTCGACAAGCGGATGGGCGCGTTCGAAGGCCGGATCGCCCGCGACCGGCTGGTCGAGCAGGCCCGCTATCTCGAGCGCGGCGACAAGGACGGGTTCGAGGCGAAGTTCGGGAAATTGGGGGGATAGGGCCCCTTCCTCCGTCATTGCGAGGAGCGAAGCGACGAAGCAATCCAGCGGGCGGCGGCGCAGCACTGGATTGCTTCGCTTCGCTCGCAATGACGGCTACCCTCGCTCCAGCTACCCCTCCACCACACTTCGTGTGGTCCCCCTCCCCACCGCTTCGCGGCAGGGAGGACGGCGGTCAGCCCCCTCGCCGCTTCCTCACCACTTCGCTGGCGAGCAATTTGTCGATCTTGAAGCCGTCCATGTCGACGATCTCGAACTGCCAGCCCCCGAAGGTGAAGCGCTCGCCCACTTCGGGAATATGCTTCAGGACCGATAGAGCGAAGCCCGCGGTCGTCGCATAGTCGCGGTCTTCGGGAAGTCCGATGCCGAGCCGGTCCGAGAGAGCGTCGGCCGAGAGCGAGCCGGACACCCACCAGCTGCCGTCCTCGCGTTCCACGAGAGGCGCTTCGGGGCCGCCTTCGAACCCACCGGCCAGCACTCCGGAAATGGCGTTGAGCAGGTCGGCGGACGTCACGATCCCTTCGAAATGGCCATATTCGTCATGGACGAAGGCCATTCGGGTCTCGCTTCCGCGAAGGATCGCCAGAGCGTCCATCGCGTCCATCTGGTCGGGGACGACGGGCGCCTCCCGGCTGAGCGCTCGAAGGTCGAGCGGCCGCCCCTCGATCAGTGCGGCGACGAGGTCGCGGGCCTGGACGATCCCCACCAGCTTGTCGACCGAGCCGTCGGCGACGGGAATCCGGCTGTGGGGGATCCCGACCAGAGCCTGGCGGGTCTCCTCGTCGTCCGCCTGGGCGTCGAGCCATTCGACCTCGGTCCGGGGAGTCATCACTTCCCGCGCGGGCCGGTCGGCGAGCCGGACGACGCCCGAGATGATCGCGCGCTCATATTCTTCGAGCACGCCCGCGTGATGGGCCTCCGCGACCACCAGGTGCAGCTCCTCGGCCGTCACCTTGTCGGCATTGTCGCGGCGCATCCTGAGCAGCCGGAAGATGAGCGCGCTGGTCCCGTCGAGGAGCCATACGAGGGGCGCCGTCGCTTTCGAGGTCCACAGCATCGGCGGAGCGATCAGAGCGGCGATCGGCTCGGGCGAGCGAAGCGCAAACTGCTTGGGGACGAGCTCGCCGATGACCAGCGAGGCGTAGGTGGTGACGAAGATGACGATGACGAAGCCCAGGGTCGCCGCGGTTTCGGGAGCGAGGCCGAGCGGGCCGAGCCGGGCAGCGACCGGTCCGCCGAGGCTGGCGCCCGAATAAGCGCCGGCGAGGATCCCGATCAGGGTGATTCCGATCTGGACGGTGGACAGGAACCGACCAGGATCGGAGGCGAGATCGAGGGCGGTCTGGGCTCCCCACCGCCGCGCTTTCGCCATCGCGTTGAGGCGCGGCTTGCGCGACGAGACGATCGCCATCTCCGCCATCGCGAACACGCCGTTGAGCGCGATCAGCATCAGGATGATGACCACATCGAACCAAGGGAATGGCGGCAAGGGGGGGACGGGCGGCATGGCGCCCAAGGCTCTTAGCCGGGAAGCTTTCGCCGCCACAAGCGGTTCATGGATCGGCTTAACCTGGAACAAGGTGGTCGCGCAGTCGGTTGGTAGCGCGTTCGATTAGCCCTTCGCAGGGAAAGGAATCTGTATGCGTACCTCCAATCGCCTTCTGGGCGCGGCCGCGGCCGTCGCCCTTCTCTCAACCACGGCCTGCACCACCAACCCGGAGACCGGCGAGCGCCAGGTCTCGACCAAAGGCGCCATCGGCGGAGTCGTGGGAGCCGTCGTCGGCTATTTCGGCGGCGACCTGATCGGCGGCCGGCGCGACCGGACCGAGAAGATCCTCGGCGCCGGGATCGGCGCGGTCGCCGGAGCGGCCGTCGGATCCTATATGGACAGGCAGGAGCGGGAGCTTCGGGACAAGACCGCCGGCACCGGAGTCGAGATCGACCGTCAGGGCGACGAGCTGCTTCTGACCATGCCGGCGGGGATCACGTTCCCGATCAACCGCTACGACATCCAGCCGCAGTTCAAGGCCACGCTCGACCAGGTCGCCGCGACCCTGTCGGCCTATCCCTCGACGATGATCGACGTTTACGGCCATACCGACCCCTCGGGCGGCGACCCGATCAACGTTCCGCTATCCCAGAACCGGGCGGGATCGGTTGCGGACTATCTCGCCGGCCGCGGAGTCCAGCGCGAGCGGATCGCCACCCAGGGCTTCGGCTCTTCGCAGCCGCTGGCCGGGAATTACAACAGGACGGAAGCCGAGCGCGCCGCCAACCGCCGGGTCGAGATCCGGATCGTCCCGGTCGAGCAGCAGGGCTGAACATCCTCCCCATCGCAAGATGGGGAGGGGGACCCCGCGAAGCGGGGTGGAGGGGTACTGGCGCAGGCCTGTTCCAGTTACCCCTCCACCACCCTTCGGGCGGTCCCCCTCCCCACCGCTTCGCGGCAGGGAGGATCAGGGCCGCCGCTCCCTGAAGAACGCCTTCAGCAAATCTCCAGCCTCCGCCTCCCCCATCCCCGAATAAACCTCCGGCGCATGGTGGCAGGTCGGCTGGGCGAACAGCCTCGGCCCGTGCAGAACCGCGCCGCCCTTCGGATCCGCCGCGGCGAAGTAAAGCCGCGACACCCGGGCCAGCGCCATGGCTCCCGCGCACATCGCGCAGGGCTCCAGGGTCACCCAGAGGTCGCAGCCGTCGAGGCGGGGCGTTCCGAGCGCCGCGGCAGCAGCACGCATCGCCACCATTTCGGCATGGGCCGTCGGGTCGTTGTCGAGACGCATCCGGTTGCGCCCCGAGGCGACGACCGCTCCGGCCCGGGTCACGACGGCACCGACCGGCACCTCGCCGTCGGCGGCCGCGGCGCGGGCCTCGTCGAGCGCCCGGCGCATCGGTTCGGAAAAGGCGGCGGTCATGCCGTCGGCCCGGACCGGGACATGCGGCCGGGAAGCCTATTGCTGGTTCGCCTGCTCGCTGCCGCCGACGCTGACCCTCGGCACCTCGACCTGGACGTTCTTCGTCGTGGTTCCGACCTCGACCGGGTTGACCGTCATCTCGAACTTGGGCGCCTGCGCGCTCTGGGTCTGGTTGAGGTCGATGAGGTTCAGCCAGACGGCGCCGATGACGAGCAGGATGATCAGGGCGACAATCAACAGGATGGCGCGTAACATGGATCAGCTTCCTCCGTTCGTCAGGCAGCGAGCCTACGCCATTCGATTGCAGGTCCGCAACGAGCGTTTCGACAGCCGCACCCCAGCTTCAGGTTGACGAAAGCGCCCGGCGCGGCTATCCGCCCCGGCTTTCCGGGACCGTCTTGCGGCCCCGCTTCAAACCAGGACGAGAGATCATGTCGCGCATTTGCGAGCTGACCGGCAAGGGCCGGCAGGTGGGCCACAACGTTTCCCACGCCAACAACAAGACCAAGCGCACCTTCCTGCCCAATCTGCAGAACGTGACTCTCATCAGCGAGTCGCTGGGTCGCGGGATCAAGCTGCGCGTGTCGATGAACGGCCTTCGCTCGGTCGAGCATGTCGGCGGCCTCGACAACTGGCTTCTGAAGTCGAAGGACGACAGCCTCAGCCTCAAGGCGCGCCGCCTGAAGCGCGAGATCGCCAAGAAGCAGCAGGGCGAAAGCGCGGCTGCCGCCTGACCGTCGTCCCAGCGAAGGCTCGGACCCCAGCGAGATTCAGGCGCTGAGCCTTTCACCCCACGGGGCCCCAGCCCTCGCTGGGGCGACGGATCTCATTCCAGAGCGAACTTCATCAGCAGCGTCCGCTGGATCGGATTGTAATTGTCGTCCGAGGCGATCCACAAGATCGTCCGATCGCCCTCGCGAGTGACGCTCAGCGCCTCGAAATTGTCGCGAGTGAGCCTGCCCTCGAACGCCGCGATCTGGCTGCCCTCGATCAGCGCGCGGTCGGCGAGCGGAGGGAAAGCGGCGAGCGTCAACCTGGCCGTGAACCCCGCCAACAGGCCGACCGTTCGATTGAGCAGAAGCAGCCTCCCGTCCGGAAGCACCGCGGCATCCGTCAGCCGGTAGCCCTCGGGCGGCCGGTAGCGCAGGCGAAGCGCAGGCGTTGCCTCTCGCGCCGGATCGCCGGAGAAGAGGACGGCCTCGCTGTCACCGCCCTCGCCTTCCGCGAAGACGAGGAAGCGGCCGTCCTTCAGCCGCACCATCGCCTCGGGGCCGGCATTGTTGCTCCAATCCCGCATCGCCGCGGGAGCAGCCGAGGCGAGGGGCTCGAAGCGCCGCCGGCCGTAGCGCCATATCGCATTGGACTGCTCGTAGGCGATCCAGGCCATGTCCCCATGGATGACGAGCGATTCGATGTCGCGGTCGGCCTTGTCGCCCGGCGGACCCGGCCCGTCCTCCACCATGGCGACATCGGCCCGCACCGTGCCGCCCCGTTGCGGCAACGCGAAGCGGATGCGCCAGCCGGCGTCGCTCAACGCCAGCGCCTCGCCCCCCTCGGCATGGAGCGCCGACACCCCTCCCACCCGGGCATCGTTGCTGGTCAAAGACCAGGCACCGAGAAAGGCGAGCCGCCCTAGCCGAGCGACCGCGGGATCCTCGACGTCGAGCGCCACCGGCGTGAATCGGACGAACGTGACCGGCGGCGGCGGCTCCCGGTGCTGCAGGGCCGGCGGCGCGAACGTCGCCAGCAGGAAAAAGGCGGCAAGGAGGAAGAGGACTCGCACTTCGGACTAGCGCCCTCCCCGCGGGCGAAGCTCGAGAAGCCGCGCAGTCTTCGCCTGAAGCCGACTTGCGTGCACTAACCGCTCCTTCCTCGCCGTCCGTGGCGCCCAGGCATCGTTTTACCGCAAAATTGCAACACCCGTCCGATCCAATCGTTCAGTCGGGCGACGCGGGGCGGCGTAGTGGAGTATGTGTAATGAACAAGCTTCTTCTCTCGATGGCTGCAATAGGCGCCATCGCCGTCGCGGCCCCCGCCGCTTCGCAGAATTGGTCCAACACCAATGTCAATGCCAATGCCGGCGGCGGAATGGGCATCTCCAATCGGATCGCCCAGCTCGACGCCCGGATTTCGGCGGGCATCGCCTCGGGCGAGATCAGCCGCACCGAGGCGCGCCACCTGCGCATGGAGCTTCGCCAGCTGAGGCAGCTCGAGCGGCAGTACAGCTATAACGGCCTGACCCAGACCGAGCGTGAGGATCTTCGGATGCGCCTTCGCGACCTGCGCGAGGACGTCCGGATCGCCGACAATGGCCGCTACGATCGTGATACCCGCTACAGCTGGGACGATCGCTACGACAATAATGGCGGCCACAATGGCGGCTATGCCGGCCAGGGAGGCCCCTACGAGCAGCCCTATGACAACGCCTATTGCGACACCAACACGCGCGGCGGGATCGGCGGCCTGATCGACGGAGTCCTCGGCCGCACCGATAACAATTGCAGCCTGCGCGTCGGATCGCGCGCCTCGGCCAACCTCTACGCGGTGCCCTCGCAATATCGGTACCGGTACAGGGACGGAAACGGAGTCTATTATCGCTCCGACGGCCGCAACATCTACCAGATCGACGCGCGCACCCAGACCGTGCTTCGAATCTACGGCATGGACTGAGCGTCGTCCGCCACAGCGAGAGAGAGGCGCCCCGGCTCCGGCCGGGGCGCCTTTTTCGTGAGTCCGGGGGCTAGTCCACCCGTCACCCTGAACTGTTTCAGGTCCGGTCCTGGCACTGGATGCTGAAACAAGTTCAGCATCACGCTTTTGCCGCGCTTTCAGCCCGCGCAAAAAAAAGGCTGACGCGACCCCTTAAGTCCGCTAAATGATTGAAGAATCTGTAGAGCTTAAGGGGATTGGGGATGAAGCTTCAGCGCTTTGGAACGGCATTGGCCCTCGTCGCGATGCTGTCCTCCTGCGGGGGTGGCGGAGGCGGCGGCGGCGGCGGCGGCGGTGCTCCGCCGACCGGCACGGTCCCCCCTCCCCCGCCGCCTCCAACGGCGTCGGCCTGCTCGCTCAGCGCGCGGCAGAATTGGGCCGCAGCCCAGCTCAAGGAATGGTATCTGTTCCCCGAGACGCTGCCGACCAACCTGAACCCGGCCTCCTATTCGAGCGTCGATGCCTATATCGACGCACTGACCGCGACTGCTCGGTCCCAGGGCCGCGACCGCTTTTTCACCTACCTGACCTCTATCAAGGAGGAGAATGCCTTCTTCAATTCGGGCTCGAGCGCCGGATTCGGGATCCGCTTCTCCTACGACACCGCTCAGAACCGTGTGTTCGTCATCGAAGCCTATGAAGGGGCGCCTGCGCTCGCGGCCGGAATCGACCGGGGCACCGAGCTTCTGGCGATCGGCACCAGCGCCGGGAATCTGCAGCTGGTCAGCAGCCTCATGGCCTCCGGCGGGCCGCAGGCCGTCAGCCAGGCCCTCGGGCCCGCCGATCCCGGGGTCAGCCGGGTCCTGCGAATCTCCGATGCGGGCGGCACCCGCGAGGTCACCGTCACCAAGGCGGACTACGAGCTGAAGCCGGTTTCGAGCCGCTACGGCGCTAAGATCATCGACAATGGCGGCCGCAAGGCCGGCTACGTCAACCTGCGGACGTTCATCAACACCGCCGATCCGGCGCTTCGCCAGGCCTTCGCGAGCTTCAAGGCTGCGGGGGTGACCGAGGTCATCGTCGACGTCCGCTACAATGGCGGCGGCCTCGTCTCGATCGCCGAGCTGATCGGCGACCTGATGGGCGGCAACCGCTCGACCAGCGACGTGTTCAGCTTCACCACCTTCCGGCCGGAAAAGTCGTCGAACAATTCGACCCGCTTCTTCCAGCCCAAGCCCGAATCGATCGCGCCGACCCGGATGGCGTTCATCGCCACCACCAGCTCCGCCTCGGCCAGCGAGATGATCATCAACGCCTTCATCCCCTATTATGGGAAGAATGAAGCGCTGGTGGGGACCAACACCTTCGGCAAGCCGGTCGGCCAGATCGCGCTCGACCAGGCGGCGTGCGACGACCGGCTTCGGGTGGTCGCGTTCAAGACGGAGAATGTGGCCAAGCAAGGCGACTATTTCCAGGGCCTGGCAAGCAAGGTGGAAGCGAGCTGCGCGGCGGGCGACGACTTCACCCGCCAGCTCGGCGATCCGCAGGAGGCCTCGACCAAGGCTGCGCTGGACTTCCTCGCCGGCCGCCCCTGCACGCCGATCAGCGGCGCGAGCGGCGGGATCACAGCCCAGTCCATGAAGAGCAAGCCCGAGCTGCTGATGCCGGACCGGCCGAGCGTGGCGCAGCGCGAGGCGCCGGGCACCTACTAGGCCCTGGACCCCGGCCGAGGCCGGGGTCCGGCGCCACCTGGCGATGAACCTCAGCTGTGGATGCCGTTCAGGCTGACCTCACCCCGAAAGGCGCTTG
>DASVUW010000154.1:0-4032 GCA_036386845.1 Allosphingosinicella sp.
CTGGGACAGGATCGGCTCGGTCGGCAAGCCCCAGCTTCTGGTCTCGGTCCGGCTCGTCGGCGAGGACGGCCGCGACGTTGCGGACGGCGAAGTGGGCGACCTGCTGTTCGCGGGCCCGGGCGTCACTCCGGGCTATTGGAACGACCCCGAGGAGTCCCGCGCCGCCTTCACCGCCGACGGCTGGCTGAAATCCGGCGATCTCGCCCGGCGCGACGCGGACGGTTTCTACTGGGTGGCCGGGCGGCGGAAGGAGATGTTCATCTCGGGCGGCGAGAACGTCTATCCGGCCGAGGTCGAGAACGTGCTGGCGGGCCATCCGTCGGTGGCCGAGGCGGCGGTGGTCGCCACACCCCATCCGCGCTGGGGCGAAGTCGGCTGCGCCTTCCTCCGCCTTTCGAACGGCGGCCCGCATCCGGGGGCAGCCGAGCTCGACGCCTTCTGCCGAGCCCGGCTGGCCGCCTACAAGGTGCCGACCGCCTTCCAATTTGTCGAAGACTTCCCGCGGACCGCCGCGGGCAAGGTGCAGAAGCATTTGCTGGTCTGCCCTGAGCCGCAGCCGTCGTGGGAAACGGTGGTGGCCTAGTCAATCTGCTGCAGGAGCTGCCGATGAAGCTTTCCTATGTCTTGCCCTCCGCCTTGGCCCTGGCCGGGTGCGTTCCGACGATGGAGCTGCGCGACGGCGCCGACCGGGAGCGCCTCGTCGAGATTGCCCGGCAATTCTGCGCCGCGGAGCGCAGCGCCGACCGTTACGATTCCCACAGCCTCTTCGTCGCCTCGATGCAGGACATGCTCGCCCAAAGCGCCCCGTTCGGCGGGGGCGGGCGGGCGCTGACCTCGGCGGACCCCAAGGCTGCGTGCGAGCCGGGCCGGACCTGGTATCTGGGCGGGTCGCGGATGTTCGCCGAGGTGCGGCTCGCCGATCACAGCGACAGGCTGGACTTCTGGCGGGGCGATCAGTGGAAGATCCGCGACGTTCTTTACGGCCGCAAGCGCCAGGTCGGCGGGCGAAAGCTCAAAAGCCTCAGGGCGGAGCTGATCGCCGAACTCGGCGGGCAAGCGACCGCCGCGGCCCCGCCTCCGCCGCCGACTCCGGACACTGGATGCGTCCAGCCTTATTATCGTTTCATTTTCGTCGCCACCGATACGACCGTCTACCGCCAGGGCGCGGTCGTCCGGGTGACTCCGACGGTCGACAAGGCGCCTGCGGGCACGGCCGAGATTCCCCTCAGGTGCACGACCGGCTGGTCGATCACCGGACCGGCGACGCTCAGTCCCGACCGGAGCTTCGTGACCATCGCCCCCGACGCTCCCCCCGGCTCGATCGTCACCGTCGGTTACCGCTACGGCGGTGCGGGGACCGAAACGCGTTTCAAGGTGGTTGCGAAGGACGAGGTCGTTCTGACCGGCCGTTACAGCCAGCGCAGCCTCGAAGGCTGCTCCCCGGCCCAGTCGGTCGGCGAGCTCGAATTCCGACCGGAAAACCGCTTCTCGGTCACCTTCATGCCGTTCGAAACCTATCAGGATTATTGGGGCGCCTACAGCTTCGACCCGGCCACGAAGCGCCTCCGGCTGACGGTCGAAGGTGGCAATTTCGTCCCGTCCAACCTGGACCTCGAAGGCGAGGCGGAGCTGGCCGAAGGCCGGCTCCGGCTGAAGGGCATCTTCCTGGGAAGCCGCGACGGCGCGCCTCGATCGGGCTGCACCTACGTCTTCTGAGTCGCTCCGCCCGTTTCCCGTCCGGCACGGCCTTCCGGTTTTCGATGACAGCGGCGATGTAGCCTGAGGCGATTGCGGCGGTCAGGGCCATCGCGGCTATGTTGTTGGAATGACTTTATTCAGCTAGGCGAGCGCCTTCTCATTTGAGGCTGGAATAGTGCCGACAGGGCGCAGGGAACGATCGATACGTAAGGCACCGGCCGCCTTGTTGGCGGCCGCGGTGCTCGCCGGCATCATGGCGGCCTTGCTGTTTCTCCCGCTGCCCGCACCGGCCCTGTCCTTCCTGGCTGAAAAGTCCTCCCCATGGATGCTTGATCCGGCAGCCGATGAAGGTTTCGCGGCGGCCCGCGCAGGGCGCAAGTTCGCCGGCCTCGCCGTGCAGCAGGGGCTGGCGGACGCGTTCCTGGAGGCGCGCCCGCTGCCGAAGGACATGCCCGACTCCGAGCGGCTCGCCCGGCGCCTGGTCGAGCTCAAGCCCTTGTTGATAAGCCAGACCGAACTCCCCCACGCCCCCGTTACCCCGCCTGTCGCGCTGGCCGGAATCGGCTGGTGCGACGGAATAAACGGCTTCGCGGCAACGGTCCTCGCGCGCGAATTTTCACAAGTCGAGATCGTCGGAGTTTCCGCCGCCGACCGGCGTAGCGGACACTCTTTCGGGAGGATCTGGTCGGCGTCGACCTCCGAATGGCTCTATTTCGACCTGTGGACCGAGGAGGTGAGCGTCTTCCGCAGCCGCCTCGGTCGATCGGCCGAGTATCTGTTCCGCGGGCGCCCCGTCACCGGCTCGCTTCGGGTGAAGGAGCAAAAGGCAATAATCGCCGATATCTACGACCGGGCCTGGTCCGGCCTCGTCCACAACCGCCTGCAATCCACGCTCGGCGGCTATCTGTTCACGCGGCTGTCGAACGTCGTTCGGCACGGAGACCGCAGCCCGCGCGGCGCGCTTGGGGCCATCCAGGTGGCCGCAAGCTCGGCCGCTCCTGTGGATCCCGGTCCGCAGGCGATGCCAACACCCGCTCCTGCCGCCTACGTGCGGGCGAGGCTGGCTCATATCCGCGGCGATTCGACCCAGGCTCGGCGCGGCTATTCCGAGGTGCTCGCGGCCGAGCGCGGCAGCCGCTCAACCTATGGAGCAGCAGCGCGGATCTTCATCGAGAGGATCGATTCCTCTCGCGAAGCGGTCCGATCTGCGCCCCTCCATTCGAGGCCGGCGGCGGCCACCTGACTGAGCGATGCGCGCGGGAGAATTGAAATGGTGCCGCTTGGGTGACTCGAACACCCGACCCCATCATTACGAATGATGTGCTCTACCGGCTGAGCTAAAGCGGCGCTCCCGAGGGGAGGGCGCGCGTCTAACAGCGGCGGCGGGGGATGACAAGGACCGTCGTCCCAGCGAAGGCTGGGACCCCAGGGGGTGAAGACCGCTGTGCTTTTCACCCGCTGGGGCCCCAGCCTGCGCTGGGGCGACGCGCGGTTCAGAAAGCTTAACGGTTTTTCAACCACGTCCGGTGCAAACCCGATCCACTGGGGAGCACAAGGACCACCTGATGGACAGTCTGCGCGCATTTGACGAGCAGTCGGACTACGCAGTCGCCGAGGATGAAGGCATCGAGGTGCCGCCCGAGATCGGCCTCGACGAGCGGCGGATGCATGTGCGGGCCTATAATTACTGGGTCTCGCTGCTCGACGGCCGCGCCTATCCGTCCATCGAAGCGCTCGATCCGGAGGCGCTCGGCGACTTCGGCCCGAACAGCGTCCTTCTCGATTTCTCGGAAGGGGGCGACGATCCGAAGGTGGCCTGGCTCGGCGACGCGCTTCGCGAGGAGTGCGACCTGCTCGGCGACGTCAGACGGATCAGCGAGGTGCCCAAGCGCTCGCTGCTCTCCCGCCTTACCGACCATTTTATGCAGATCATCGCCAACAAGGCTCCGATCGGCTTCGAGGCCGAGTTCGTCGGCCAGCGCGGAATCAACACCATGTACCGGGGCATCTTGATGCCTTTCTCGTCGACCGGCGAGGTGATCGACTTCATTTACGGGGTCATCAACTGGAAGGAGATCGCGGACAGCGCGACTGCTTCCGCCATCGCTCATCAGGCCTCCACCGCGCTCGCCGCCGCCTCTCAGCCGGGCGCGAGCCCGGTCTGGGCGGACGGACCCAATGCCGAGCCGCTTGAGCTCGACTCGCCCGAAGCGGCATGGGACGAGCCGGAGCTGGATCTCGACGCCGGGCTTGCCGACCGCCTCGGAATCGCCCGCGACTGCGCCGACGCCGCCCGCGGCGCCGACCAGCGCAGCCGCGCCGCGCTCTATCGGG
>DASVUW010000155.1:0-6809 GCA_036386845.1 Allosphingosinicella sp.
CGCTCCGGCCCCGCCGCCGCCGCCGCCGCCCGCCGGCAACGGAACTCCGGCCGCCGGCTGCCCGCAGGGCACGGTCGACCGGGGAATCATCGCCACCGCCTTCCGCAATTGCGAGATCTCCGGCCGGTTCAACGACGACTATACGGTCCAGAAGCTCCCGGGCGTCGTCTATTCGCTCGCCGGGCCGGTCAATGTCGGCACCGACGTCGGCGGCGACGGGGCGCTTGCCGGCGGCGACGCGGTGACCCTCACCATCCAGGCCGGCGTGACCCTCTTCGGATCGTCCGGCAACGACTATCTCGTCGTCAACCGCGGCTCCCGGATCAATGCGGTCGGAAGCGCGACCCAGCCGATCGTCTTCACCGCAAGGGCCAATGTCGAGGGCACGGCGACCGATTCGACCCAGGGCCTGTGGGGCGGGGTCATCCTTCTCGGCCGGGCGCCGATCAGCGACTGCAACACCGCCGTCCCCGGCGGATCGGCCGCCTGCCAGCAGGTGATCGAAGGAACCACCGGCTCCTTCTACGGCGGCAACGTCGCGACCGACAATTCGGGAACGATGCGCTTCGTCCAGATCCGCTATTCCGGCTTCGCCATCGCTCCCGGCAACGAGCTTCAGGGCCTCACCATGGGCGGAGTCGGAAGCAACACGACGATCGACCATATCCAGATCCACAACAGCTCCGACGACGGGATCGAGATTTTCGGCGGACGCGTGAACGCGAAGCATCTCGTCGTCACCGGCGCCGACGACGACGGGCTCGACACCGACCTCGGCTATCGAGGCACGATCCAGTTCGTCATCGGGGTCCAGCGCGACTCCCAGAACGGCGATTCGATGATCGAGGCCGATTCGAACGGCAACGAGGACGCCTTGCCCCGCCAATATACGCGGGTCTCCAACGCCACCTTCGTCCAGCGAAGCACCGTCCAGGGCGGCAACGCGATCCTGCTTCGCGGCGGCACCGACTATGCGCTCCTCAACAGCGTCGTCACCGGGCCCACGGCCTGCCTCGACATCGACGCGACCGGGGGCACCACGGTCCGGGCCACCGACGCGGCCCTCCAGGACGTCGGCCCGCCGGTGTTCCGGTCGGTCGTCCTCGCCTGCCCGACGGCCTTCCGCGACGACGGCAACGTCACCGTCGCGGAGATCCAGTCGATCTTCGGTTCGGGGGCGAACGGCAACAATTCGGCCTTCACGTCGAGCCTGATCAACGTCTTCGTCAACGGCGCCAACGAAACCGCGGTGGCGGCGACCGATCCGACTCCGTTCAACAACGATCAGTTCCAGACCGCCAACGCGGCGGCTCCGAACCGCTTCGAATCGGTCGCCTATATCGGCGCGGTTCGGAACGCTTCCGACTCCTGGTTCGCCGGCTGGACCTGCAATGCGGGCTACGTGAACCTGAGCGGCAGCGGCAACTGCACCGCTGTTTCGACCTCCTGATCCGAGCCGACTGCTCCGGGCGGCGGCCTCCAGGCCGCCGCCCCCTTTCCGACCGCACCCCGGGGGTTAAATTGACGATGTTGAAGCCCATCCGCCTGGCGAGCCTGCTCCTGCTCTCCACGGCCATTCCGGCGAATGCCGCCTTCGCCCAGGAAGCGCCCGCCGTGCAGGACTCGCCGGACGCAGCGGCCGTCGACGAGGCGGAGCCGATGGAGCAGGAAGAGGATATCGAGGTCTCGGCCCCCGGCGCGCAGCCGGACCAGGGCGAGGACATCGTGGTCACCGGCCGCAACATACCCAACGTCCTTCGCAACGCGCCGGAGGTGGTCACCGTCCTCTCCAGCGAGGACATCGCCCGGACCGGCGAAGGCGACATCGCCGGAGCGCTCCAGCGGGTCACGGGCCTTTCAGTCGTCGGCAACGGCTTCGTCTTCGTCCGGGGCCTGGGCGACCGCTATTCCCTCGCTCTGCTCAACGGCTCGCCGCTGCCCAGCCCCGAGCCGCTTCGGCGAGTGGTCCCGCTCGACATCTTCCCCACGGGGCTGATCGCAAGCTCGGTCGTCCAGAAGAGCTATTCGGTCAATTATCCGGGCGAGTTCGGCGGCGGAGTCATCAACCTCACCACCCGATCGATCCCGGACGAGACCTTCCTCACCGTCGGCGCCTCGGCGGAGCTCGACGGCGAGACCACCGGCCATCTGGGCTATTCCTATTACGGAAGCGACCTCGATCCGCTCGGATTCGACGACGGCACCCGCGACATGCCGGCCGGCCTTCGGGCCGCCGTCGCGGGCGGCGCCTTCAACGGCGACACCAGCGCCGCGCAGCGCCGGGACTTCGCCGCCGCCCTGGTGAACGCTCCGACCACCCTGCTCCAGCGGATCAACAACGTCGCCCCCAATCTCGGAGGCAATATCAGCGCCGGCACAGCCTTCGACCTGCTGGGCGCGCGGATCGGGGTCCTCGGCGCCGTCGGCTACAGCAACGGCTGGCGCAGCCGCGACTCGATCCAGCAGATCTCGCTCGATCCGGAGCTCGCCGGCACTCCGCAGTCGAGCTTCAGGCGGGTCACGACCGACAACCGGATCCTCGTCAACGCCATGGTCGGCCTCGGCGCCGAGATCGGCAAGCACAAGCTCAGGTGGACGAACCTGTTCATCCACGACACGCTCAAGCAGGGCCGACTTGCCGCCGGCTTCAACCGGAGCGTCCAGGACCAGGACCCGAACCTGCCGCCGTCCATCATCGAGCAGAACACCTACTGGTTCGAGCGGCAGCTTCTCGACACCCAGTTCGTCGGCGAGTTCAAGTTCGGCGACTTCAGCGTCGACCTTCGAGGCACCTACGCCAATTCCAGCCGCGAATCCCCCTACGAGCGGGACATCAGCTACACCTATCTCGGCGACGGCAATCCTGCGACCAAGAGCCTCAGCGACGTCGACGATTATGTGAACAACCTGACCTCCGGGGGCCAGTCCGCGACGATCGCCTTCAACGACCTGAGCGAGGACGTCTATGCCGGCGGGATCGACTTCGCGTACCGGCTGAACGGAGCGATGCCGACCACTCTGTCGGCGGGCTATGCCTATACGAAGAGCGCACGGGACTCCTCCCGCTACCAGTTCCAGTATTTCCGGCCGGAAGGCGCTCTTCCGATCACGGTGGCTCAGGAGCGGCCCGATTTCCTGCTTTCCGACTTCAACATCTACAATTTCAACATCCAGCTCCGCGACATTTCGGGCGCGGAGGGCGCCGCCGCCTATGAAGCGGGGCTCCGGATCCACGCCGGCTACGCCCAGGCCGAGATCGAGCTTCCGGGCCCCGCGCTCCGGGCCCAGTTCGGAGTGCGCTTCGAGGACGCGGTGGAGACGGTGTCGACCGCCGGCGGCGGCGGAGCCACCCGGATCGCCAACGATTACTGGCTTCCGGCCGCGACGATCACCTGGAACTTCGCGGACAACATGCAGCTTCGAGTCCACGCCTCGAAGACGATCGCCAGGCCGCAGTTCCGAGAGCTCGCGCCGCAAATCTACCAGGATTTCGAATCCGACCGCGAGTTCACCGGCAACCCGTTCCTGACCGACAGCCGTCTGACCAACGCCGAAGCCCGCTACGAATATTATTTCCGCCGGGGCGAGCGGTTCAGCCTCGCCGGCTTCTACAAGAAGATCGACAATCCCATCGAATCCGCCGCCTTCTTCGCAGGCGGAGGCCAGCTCCGCACCGGTTTCGCCAACGCCCCGCAGGCGACGCTCTACGGGCTCGAGGCCGAGCTCCAGACCTATTTTCCGCTATCCGGCCTTGGGACGGGCTTCGCCGACAAGCGGCTGCTCCTCATCGGCAATTACACCTACACGAGCTCGAAGGTGAAATCGGACGACACGCTCGTCATCGGCCCCGATCTTCAGCCGGTCGCCGCGAACCTCCTGTTCCAGGACGGCGCCCCGCTCACCGGACAGTCGGACCATCTCGCCAACATCCAGTTCGGGATCGAGAATACCGACCGACTCTCCCAGGCGACCTTCCTTCTCACCTATGCCAGCGAGCGGGTCACCGAGCGCGGCCCGATCCAGGGCAGCGCCCGCCAGCCCGACATCGTCGAGAGGCCCGGCCTTCGCCTCGACTTCGTCGCGCGCGAGGCGATCAAATTCCTCGGCCAGGAGGGGGAGATCAAGCTCGAGGCGCGCAACCTGCTCGGCCAGGATTACGAGGAATTCCAGCAGTCCGGGGACAACCGGATCGAGATCAACAGCTACAGGGTCGGCCGCACGGTCAGCGTCGGCCTGAGCCTGACCTTTTGACGGCGCTTTGCCGTCATCCAGGCTTTCGCCCGACCTTTGCGTAAGTCGCCGGGTCTTAGCCCCTCCCCTTCAGGGGAGGGGTTGGGGTGGGCGTTGTCTGCTCGCCTCACCGATGTCAGCGAACATTCTCCCCCAACATTCCCCACCCCAACCCCTCCCCTGAAGGGGAGGGGCTTTGCCTCCGCACGCTTCCCAACGGTTATGCAAAGCTCCGGGCCGGGCTCGCCGGCGGCCTACAGAAGCCCCTGCCGCCTGAGGCTCTCCGCAAGGATCGTCTCGATGAGCTGCTCCTGGCCGATCCCGGCCAGCGCCGCCGACCTCCCATAGACCTTCTGGGACCACAGATTGGCGTTCAAATTGACCTCGAGGAACTGGACCTTGCCAGCCTCGCGGTCGAAGCGGAATTCGTAGCGGCCATAGTCGAAGGGGCGGAATTCCTCGGCGATCCGGCGGGTATAGTCGGCGATGATCGGAGTCCATTCCTCGTCGTCGAACTCGACCAGCTGGTATTTCTGGCTCCGGTCGACGAGGTCGCGCTTCTCGTAATAGGTCCGAAGGTGCGAGGGATCGGCCTGCTCGAACAGCATCATCGGCATGATGACCGGCTCGCCCCCGATCGTGATCACGGGGACCTCGACGTCGCTTCCGTTGAGGAAAGGCTCGACGATCGCGTCATGGCCTTCCGAATGGATGCTGGCGATCGCCGCTTCGACCCCGGCCCAGTCGCGGGCGTCCTGGACCCCCCAGCTCGCCGAGGAGGCGTTGGGCTTGATCACCATCCGCTGCCCTTCCGGGCAACGCGCCCGATCGACCGGGGCGCCGCGCCGATAGATCGCCCAGGGCGCGGTCGGGATCCCGAGCGCGGCGACCGCCATCTTGGTCAGGTGCTTGTCGTCGGACATGCCCCTCAGGATCGGGCTCGCGCCGAGGAAAGGGATTGCGTGCCGGGTGCACAGCAAAGGCAGCATCATCTCGCTGTTGAGGAAGCCGCCTCGGTTGAGCAGCGGGAAGACGAAGTCGACGTCGGGCTTCTCGAACAGGGCCTCATATTTGTTGGCAAGCTCGATGTTGAGCCCGAGCCCCTTCAATATCTCGCGCACCTCGACATGATACAAAGCGTGGTTGCCGTCCTCGGGGTGGAGCCCGCCCTCCCACAAGGCGTGCTTGGCGATGAACATTATCCGCAGCCGCGCCTTGGCGTCCTGCGGGATCGTGAGCGGACGGATGTTTGACACGCGGGACTTCGCCTTTCAGGGAGGGGGCGCGGCGGACATAGGGCCGCCGCTTCGGAAGGCCAAGAGCGTAACCCATTGACCGTGCCCACCCCCGCTCCCGGCGATGCGACCGCGCTGATGACGACCGGCGGCGACGCCCGGATCGTCCTTCGCCCCGAAACCGGCCTCAACCGCTACCATTCGGCGCCGCGCCCGAGCGGCGTGCTGGCCTACGCCTCGTCGACGGCCAACGACATCTCGGCCGCCGCCTTCGCCCATGTCGAGGCGATCCTCGCGCAGGCGGGGCCGAGCCTTTCCGGCAGCGCCTATGCCGCCCGGCTCGAAGCGCTGCGCGGCCGGATCCGCCGCGCCTATTCCGTGCCGGACGAGGTCGACATCGTCTTCGCGCCGTCCGGGACCGATCTCGAATATGTCGCGCTCGCCTGCGCCGCCGGCCGAGGCCGCGCAGGCACCCACAACATCCTGCTCGGCGCCGACGAGGTCGGGAGCGGCTGCGTCCACTCCGCCTTCGGCCGCTATTTCGCCCGCGAGACCGCGCTCGGAATCGCGACGAGCCCGGGCGACCCCGTCCCCGGCCTCGGCGAGACCCGTGTCGAGATGATCGACGTCCCCGTCCGCGACGGCCACGGCCGGGCCCGTCCCTCGGCGGACATCGCGGCCCGGATGGACCTGGCGATCGCGCAATCCCGGGCGGCCGGCCGCCACGTGGTCGTGCATGTCGTGCACGGCTCGAAGACGGGCCTGATCCTTCCGTCATTGGCGGATATCGATCGATTAGTTGCAAAGAATGGCGATTCCGTCACTTTCGTGGTGGACGCCTGCCAGGCGCGGATCACCAGCCCCGCCATCGCCGGCTATCTGGAGCGCGAAGCGATCGTCTTCGTCACCGGCTCCAAGTTCATGGGCGGCCCCCCGTTTAGCGGCTTCGCCCTCGTCCCGCGCCGGTTCCGCGAGGAATCTCAGCCACTTGCGCCTGGCCTCGCCACCATCTTCCGCCGCGGCGAATGGCCTCGGAGCTGGCCCGGCGCCGAGGCTTTCGAGGACGGCTCCAATCCCGGCCTCCTCCTCCGCCTCGAAGCCTCGATCTTCGAGCTCGAGCGCTTCCAGCGCCTCTCGGGCGACGAAGTGACCCGCGTCATCCTCTCCTTCCACCAGGCGGTCCGCGACGAGATCATCGAGAAGACCCCCGCCCACCGGGTGGCCCCCTATCCGCCCGGAGAGAAGGAGACGGCCGACACCCACCCGATCGAGATGCGTACTTTGTCGACCCTCGACCTCAGCGAATTTTCGGGCGGCTCGACCTTCGAGGACGCGGTGAGATGG
>DASVUW010000156.1:0-8594 GCA_036386845.1 Allosphingosinicella sp.
GGCCCCTCCCTTCCAGGGAGGGGAGGATGATCACCACCTCCGCATCGGACTATCGCGAAGCGCTCCCCGAAGGCGGCCGCCTGCTCGGCCTCGACGTCGGAACGAAGACGATCGGACTTGCCCTGTGCGATGCCGACTGGACGATCGCCACCGCTGCCGAGCTCCTCCAGCGCGGCAAGTTCGGCAAGGACCTCGAGAAGCTTCGGGTGCTGGCCGAGGGCCAGCGGGTCACCGGGCTGGTCGTGGGCCTTCCGCTCAACCTCGACGGAAGCGATTCGCCGAGAACCCAGTCGGTCCGCGCCTTCGCCCGCAACCTCGAACCGCTCGGACGGCCGATCCTGCTCTGGGACGAGCGCTGGTCGACCCAGGCCGTGACCCGCACCTTACTCGACGCCGACGCCAGCCGGGCACGACGGGCCGAACTCGTCGACAAGATGGCGGCCGCCTACATCCTCCAGGGCGCGATCGACGCTTTGACGATGGGTTGAACGACGCGAAGTCCTCCCCGCGATTTCGCGGGGAGGGGGACCGCGCGAAGCGCGGTGGAGGGCTTCTTCCCGATTGAGAGGCCCCTCCACCATGTTTCGCATGGTCCCCCTCCCCTGCAAATGCAGGGGAGGATTTCGTTAACCGCCGACCCGAAGGAACGCCTCGCGCATCGCCGCCCGGAATTCGGGGCGGTCGTAAATGTCGTTGTGGCCGGCGCCGGGAATCGTCCTGTCGAAGACGAGGCGGGCGGTTGCACGGCGCAGGCCCTCGGTGCGGGGCGGGGTGATCAGCGAGTCCCGCTCGGCGGCGATGATCGCGGTGGGCACAGGCGAGGCGGCCAGCCAGTCGGCAGGCTTCATTTCGTGCCTGAACAGCCAACGGACCGGCAGCCATGGATATTGGCCCGAAGCGACCTTTTTCAGGGAATCGAACGGGGTGACCAGGATGAGGCCACTCAGCGGCCGGCTCGGCGCCAGGCCAGCGGCGACTCCGCTGCCGATGCTGAGCCCGATGGCGACGGTCCGGGCCCGACGGATCCTGCCGACGGCCAGATCATGGACGACGGGCGCATCCTCGACGAGGGCGTGGGCGGACGGCGTCCCGCTCGAGGGGCGGTAGCCGCGATAGTGAAAGGCGACCACGTCGGCTTCGGGGAAGAGATCGTGCAGATAGGCGGCCGCGGTTTCGGCGTTCCAGCCGTTGCCGCCGAAACCGAGGATCAAAGTTCCCGAAGGAGCCGCCGAAGGCTTGATGTGGACGCCGTGCAATCGATTGCCGTCGGCGGTGTCGAGGCTGAGCCGCTCGGCCCCGGGCGGAAGCGGGCCTGGACCGCCCACAGCTCCGGCCGGGAACAGAAGCCGTGCCTGGAACGTGAAGATGAGGACGAGGAGCGCGGCGTAGAGGAAGACCGGAATGAGGAGGAGCTTCCACATGGCGTCTCCTACCCTCCGCACGCCTCCGCGAGGGCCGGCTCGATCGCGTCGAGGGTGAAGGGCTTGGAAAGCACGGGGACCCTGGCATGCGCCGCCGGGGGAGGCTCGATATGGCCGCCGGTGGCGAGGATGTAGGGCACGCCCTGGGCCGCGAGGCGGTCCGCGACGGGCCAGACCTGCTCGCCATTGAGATTGACGTCGATGATCGCGATGTCGAAGCCGCCCTGGCCGACCCGGTCCAGGGCGTCGGACACGGTGTCGCAGGTGCCGGCGACCGTGTGGCCGAGCGAATCGAGGAAATCCTCGAGCATCATCGCGATCAGCGGCTCGTCTTCGACGATGAGGATGGAGCGGGCGGTCACGAGCGCTCGCTTAAGGCGTAACTATCGTTTGCGAAACAAGTTTTTTGGACACCTTTGCCTCCCTGCCGCGAAGCGGTGGGGAGGGGGACCATGCGAAGCATGGTGGAGGGGTAAATGACGAAGCATTTGCCAGTCACCCCTCCACCACCCTTCGGGTGGTCCCCCTCCCCATCGCTGCGCGATAGGGAGGCAATTCCCCACCGTCACTTCATCACAAGCGCGTCCCGCGTCGCCTCGGCCAGCTTCTGGACCGAGAAGGGCTTGGCGAGGAAGGCGACCCGCTCGAGGTCGATCGACTGCCGGAGCTGCTCCTCCGCATAGCCCGAGATGAAGAGGATCGGCAGGTCGGGCTGGCGAAGCCTCGCCTCGCGGGCGGTGGTCGGGCCGTCCATGGTCGGCATGACGACGTCCGAGATCATGAGGTCCACCCTCTTCTCGCGGTCGAGTATCTCGATCGCCGCCTCGCCATTCTCGGCGAGGAGGACAGTGTAGCCGTGGCGGGTGAGAGCCCGTTCAGCGACGGCGCGCACCGTCGCCTCGTCCTCGACGAGAAGGATCGTGCCCGTTCCCCACAGCTCGCCGGCGGGCTCCCTCGGCTTGCGTCCCGGCTTCGCCGCCACCTCGGCGCGATGGACGGGTAGATAGATGACGAAGCTCGTCCCCTTCCCCGGCTCGCTCTCGGCGAAGATGAAGCCTCCCGACTGCTTGACGATCCCGTAGACGGTCGAGAGGCCGAGGCCCGTCCCCTTCCCCACTTCCTTGGTGGTGAAGAACGGCTCGAAGATCTTGGGAAGCAGGTGCGGCGGGATTCCGGTGCCGGTGTCGGAGACCCGCAGGGCGGTATAGTCGGCGACGGGGAGGATCTCGCTTCCCATCCGGCGCACGTCCTCGGCGGTGACGGCGTAGGTGTGGAGGGTGAGAAGCCCGACGCTCTGGTCGTCCTTGACCGTCATCGCGTCGCGCGCGTTGACGGCGAGATTGACGATGACCTGCTCCAGCTGCCCCGGATCGGCCCGCACCGCGCCGAGGCCGCGGCCGTGCTTGACCTGGAGCTTCACCCGCTCTCCGAGCAGCCGCTTCAGAAGGGTCGAGACCTCGGCGATGACGTCCGGGAGCTGGAGGACTTGCGGGCGAAGGGTCTGCTGACGGGAGAAAGCGAGGAGCTGCCGGGTCAGGCTCGCGGCCCGGTTGGAGTTGGAGCGGATCTGCTGGATGTCGTCATAGTCGCTGTCGCCCGGCGCATGGCGCATCAGCATCAGATCGCAATGGCCGATGATGGCGGTCAGGATATTGTTGAAATCGTGGGCGACTCCGCCGGCGAGCTGGCCGACCGCCTGCATCTTGGTCGCCTGGGCGACCTGGCGCTTCAGCCGGTCCTCCTCGCTATTGTCCTTGAGCGAGAGCAAAACGGCGGCCTCTCCAAGCCCGCGGGCGCCGGCGACGGTCAACGCCACCGGCTCCTCCGCATTGGCCTTGAGTCGGACCGCGACGTCGCCCGACAGCGACGCGCCGCGGGCGAAGCGGCGGATGGAATCTGCGACTGCGGCCTTGTCCTCGTCGACGACGAGGTCGCTCGGCCAGGTCGGCATGGCGGTCCCCGACAGACCGGCGGCTCTCCGGAAGGCGGCATTCAGATAGACGAAGCGGCCGTCGCGGTCGGCAAGGGCGAGGCCGAGCGGGAGGATCTCGAGCAAGGCGTTGATGTTGTGCGCGGCATCGGCGCCCACCCCGCCCAGCTCGTCGAGCAGGAGGAACAGGCTCGGCCCGCCTTCCTCCTCGGCGAGCGGGACCTGGAGGATCCGGAGAGCGCCGCCGGCCTTGCCTTCGCGGGCGAACTGGAACTGGTGCTGGTCGCTCATCACCAGCAGGTCGACCAGCGGAGTGCCTGGGGCGATTTCGGCGCCGCCTCCGGCTCGGGCGTGGAAGGCGCCGTTGGCCTCGAGGATCCGGCCGTCGGCGGCGGCGAGCGCGGCCATCAGGCCGGTCTGGGCGAGGCGGCGACCGATTTCCCCGCCGAGCAATAACCGCGCCTCGGCCGCGGCGTCCTTCTCCCCGGTGCGGGCGAAACGCCAGAGAAGCGCGCCTTCGCCGTGGCCGGCCGCCCGGACCTCGGCGCCGAGGCGCAGGTCGCCCGCCTCCAAGCCCGAGGCTTGCGCCTGTCCGTCGCGGGAGGCCGCGGCGAGCATCGGGGACAGGGCGTCGCCGAACGGAAGCTCGAGCGGCGGGCGGATCCCGAACCAAGTCTCGTAGCGCGAATTGGCCGCGACCAATGCGCCCTGGGAGTCGGTGACGGCGACGGCGTCGGGCGAGGCTTCGAGGGCTGCGCGGACCAGGGCAAGGTCGGTGCCCGGCTCGATCGACTCGGCCGCCGCCGCTCCGCTCCGCCCGACGAACAACAAGGGCATTCCGACCGCGAGCACCCCCGCGAAAAAGGCCGCGGCGAAGAGGGGATTGTCGAGCGCCCACAGAAGCAGGGCCGCCGAGGCCAGGGCCGCGGCGAGCACCGCAAGCATTCCGAGGCCGAGGCGCGGCCGGGAGTCGGGGACGGAAGGAAGGACGGTCGACATCCACCGACCCGTGCTTTCTTTCTCTCCCCCAGGTCAAGGGCGGGCGGCAGATAGGGCGCCCGGCGGCCGTTGCCGGAGGCCGCGCCCTGCTACGTCCCGGTGCTGCTTGCCCTGCGGCGCCATTTGCGGGCGGTCCACCAGCGCCAGATCAGGATAGAGGCGAAATAGCTGACGAGGGCGCTCAGGGCCGCGATGATGAACAGTCCGCTGACCATCGCCAGAGCGGCGTCGGAGAATAGCCAGGCGAACCATTCCCGGATCGTCGCTTCGCGCCCCGGTACCCCGGTATGCCCGCCCAGGCCCAGCGAGCTTCCCACGAAATAGGAAGCGGTGAGGATGAACGGGGTGGTGAAGGGGTTGGAGAGGAAGGTCATCAGGGCGGCGACTGGGATGTTGCCTCGGAACGGGATGCACAGAAGCGCCGATCCGATGATCTGAAGGCCCGGGATCATGATGAAGATCCCGACCATGAGGCCGACCGCGACTCCGCGCGGCACCGAGCGCCGGGTGAAGCGCCAGAACTCGGAGTGGAGGACCCGCTGGCCGAACGGCTTGATCCACGGGCTCCGGGCGAGCTCCTCGCGCTTGGGCATGTTGCGCTTGGCCCAGCGGGCGAAGCGTCCGGCGCGGTCAGCCACGGTCGCGCAACAGCCGGCCCTGCTCCCGCTTCCAGTCCTTCTCCTTCTGATATTCGCGCTTGTCGGGCGCCTTGCGGCCTCTCGCGAGCGCAAGCTCGACCTTGGCCCGGCCTCGGCTGTTGAAATAGATTGAGAGCGGGACGAGGGTCATGCCCTGGCGGGCGACCGCGCCGTGGAGCTTGGCGATCTCGCGCTCGTGGAGGAGCAGCTTGCGCGGCCGCTTGGGCTCATGGTTGTGGCGGTTGCCGTGGCTGAACTCGGGGATGTTGGCGTTGATCAGCCAGGCCTGTTCGTCCCTCACCTCGGCATAGCTCTCGGCGATCGAGCCCTCGCCGAATCGAAGCGACTTCACCTCGGTGCCGGTAAGAGCGATCCCCGCCTCGTAGGTGGACTCGACCGCATAGTCGAACCGCGCGCGCCGGTTCTCGGCGACGACCTTCTGCTTGTCGAACGTGGCGGGGCGGGGACGGACCATATTCAGCAGATAGGGGTCGCGACGCCAAAAGCGAAATGGATCATAGCAGCCCCGCATGAGCGAGAGCCGCGTCGACGGCGTTTCGGCTCGCCTCCGAGGCCGGCGTCATGGGCAAGCGAAGCTCCGGGGAAACGTTCCGCACCCGGGAGAGCGCATATTTGACCGGCCCTGGCGAAGCGTCGGTGAACAAAGCCGCATGCAGCGGGTAGAGCTTGTCCTGAAGTCTCAACGCCTTCTGCCAGTCGCCTGATAAGCAAGCATTTTGAAATTCAGCGCAGAGCCTGGGCGCGACATTGGCGGTGACCGAGATGCACCCCAGTCCGCCCATCGCCGAGAAGCCCAGGGCCATGTCGTCATTGCCCGAGAGCTGAACGAAATCCTTGCCGCAGGCGAGCCTCTGGGCGGAGACCCGGGCGAGGTTGCCGGTCGCGTCCTTGACGCCGATCACGTTGGCGATCTTCGAAAGCCGGACCATCGTCTCGACGGAAATGTCGGTGATCGTGCGGGCCGGGACGTTGTAGAGGACGATCGGGATATCGACGGCTTCGGCGATGGCGGCGAGGTGGGCGTAGATGCCCTCCTGATTGGGACGGTTGTAATAAGGGGGCACGTGCAGGGCCGCATCCGCCCCGGCATCCTTTGCAGACCGGGTGAGCTGGATTGCATGCGCAGTGTCGTTCGAGCCGCAGCCCGCGATCACTTTCACCCGCCCGCCGGAACCTTCGATGGCAAGCTCTATCACCCGCCGGTGCTCGGCCGCGCTGAGGGTGGCCGATTCGCCGGTGGTCCCGCAGGCGACCAGCGCGTGGCTTCCCTCCGCCACCTGCCAGCGCACGAAGTCCAGGAAAGCGCGCTCGTCCAACGCTTCGTCCCGGAAAATCGTCACCAGAGCCGGGATCGACCCGCGGAACATCACAAGACTCCTTCACGTGGGGCTTCGAGCCGACGATAAGGACGTGCTCGTTCAGGGCCTGATAAGGAGGGGGTTGGCATTCTGTCCAGCATGCAGAAAAAAGCGTTGGCTCTGAGCCTCTTGGGCGTGTCCGCCGTATCCGTCGCGGCCGTCGCCACGGGGGTGAGGCCGATGCACGTCGCCAAAATCCTCCCCGCCGCCGTGCAAAGCACGGCCGCGCCTGCGCCTCAACCTTCCGTGCCGCGGCCCGAGCCGGCTTATTCGCCCGTGCCCGCTTCGGTCGCAGCCGATCTCGCGCGCTGGAATAGCCTGAGGCAGACCGACAATCTGCCCTTCTCCTCCTACGCCTCGTTCCTGATGAGCCATCGCGGCTGGCCGGGCGAGACGGCGGTGCGTCGGACCGCGGAGAAGGCCAATTCCGACGGTGGCGCCGCCTTCGAGGTAATCGGCTTCTTCAGCGCCTTCCCCCCGCTCACCCCGGCGGGCCATGCCCGCCACGCCTTCGCCCTGCAATCGTCGGGACGCGGCAACGAGGCGATAGAGGCGGCGCGCAAGGCCTGGACCGGCGGAGTGCTCCCGGCGACCGACGAGGCCCGTATCCTCAGCCAGTTCGGCGGGCAGCTCACCAGCCTGGACCATGACTCGCGGATGGAGGCCCTGCTCGGCAACGGCGACATCCAGAGCGCGACCCGGCAGCTGCCACTCGTCTCGGCGCAACGCCAGGCGCTCTACTCCACCCGGATCGCGCTCCAGACCCGCGCAAGCGATGCCGCCGGCCGGCTCTCGTCTCTGGGTGGCGTCGAAGGCGATCCGGGCCTCCTGATGGACCGAGCCAACTGGCTCAGAGCGAGCGGGCAGAGCCTCGCCGCACGCCAGCTCATGGCCCAGCCGCGCCGGCTTTCGAGGCCTCCGGCCAATGCGGAGAAGTGGTTCGAGACGATGTTGACCCTGGCCAAGGGCGCTGCGAACGACGCTCAATGGTCGACCGCCTACGGGATCGCCTCGCAGCTAGACGATGCCTATCCGGCCGGAACCGACGTCAGCTCCCGCTCCTATGGCGAGCGCGACGAATATACCAATCTCGCCTGGCTCGCGGGCACAGCCGCCCAGAAGCTCGGCCGCCACGCCGATGCGGCCCGGATGTTCGACCGCTACGGCCGCGCGGCAAAGTCCTCGCAGACCCGCACCAAGGGCTTCTACTGGGCGGCGCGCTCGGCGTTCAACGCGGGGCAGCAGGCCCAATCCAATTCCTATCTCGAGCAGGCGGCGGCGAGCCCCGACCAGTTCTACGGCCAGCTCGCGCTCGAGCGGCTCGGGCGACGGGTCACTCCCCCCTCCTCCGCCACTTCCGCAATGCCTTCCGCGGCGCAGCGCTCGGCTTTCGAGGCCCGGCCGCTCGTCCGGGCGACGCGGGCCCTTGGGGACATGGGCCGATGGAGCGACCAGTCCCTCTTCGTCCGAGCCGTTGCCGAGCAGGCGGAAACGGAGACCGACCGGGTCCTCGCCGCTCAGTTCGGTCGGACGATCGGGCGCCAGGATCTCGGAGTCTGGGTGGCCCGGGAAGCGCGCAACAAGGGCCAGAGCTTCTACGACCCGGCCGGTTTCCCCGAAGTGTCGCTGCCGTCGGTCTATTCGACCCATTGGGGGCTCGCCCACGGGATCACCCGGCAGGAGAGCTCGTTCGACCGGGCCGCGGTCAGCCATGCCGGAGCCCGCGGGCTGATGCAGCTCATGCCCGGCACCGCACGCGAGCAGGCGGGCAAGCTGGGCATGCCCTACGATTTCGGCCGGCTGACCTCGGATCCGGCCTACAACGTCATGCTGGGCACGAGCTATTTCGAGCGCTTGCTCAACCAGTGGGGCGGCCAGGCGGCGCTCGCGGTGGCGAGCTACAATGCCGGCGCCGGCAACGTGAACAAGTGGGTGCGGGCCAACGGCGACCCGCGCGGCGGAACCGACATCGTCACCTGGATCGAGGCCATCCCCTATTCCGAGACCCGCAACTACGTTCAGCGCGTGCTCGAGAATGCGGTGGTCTACGACGCCATCCGGGCCCAGCGCGGCGGCGGTCGGGCCAATCGCCTGTCTTATTATCTCGGCAAGAGCGGACCGGGCTAACCCGATCCTCCCCATCGGAGATGGGGAGGGGGACCATGCGAAGCATGGTGGAGGGGTATCTGCCGAGGCCTCGCCATTTACCCCTCCACCACACTACGTG
>DASVUW010000157.1:0-7730 GCA_036386845.1 Allosphingosinicella sp.
GCTGTCGGTGAACGCCATCCCCGTCAGTGCGAGGTCCGGGTTGTTGTTCGTGACGGCGATGCTCATCACGCTCGGCGAGCCCGGGCTGATCGGCGAGGTGCCGAAGCTCTTCGCGAGGGTCGGCGTGCATTCGCATCCCGAAGAGACTCCGACGACAGAGTCGGCGGCGATCGTCGCGGTCGTCCCGCTCGACCCCGGAAGCGCACCATAATTGATCCCGCCGGCAAAGCCTCCGCTCGCCGTCGAGCCGGCCGATCCGCCCCAGACGGAAGCGGAGAGGGGGGCGATTCCGTTCGAGGCGACATAGCCGCCGCCGCCGCCGCCGCCGGGGCCGTGGGGGGCGCCGCCGCCGGTATTGGATCCGCCGTCCCCGCCCTCGGCCTGCACCGCCAGGCTTCCGCCGCCGCTGTTTCTGAGCACGGTGACGAGCACGGTGCCTCCGGCGCCGCCGCCGCCGGTGCCGTCGTTGCCGACGGTCGAACTGGCCGAGGCCCCGTTCGCCGAAATCGTGCCGCTGCCGGAGACCTCTCCGGCGCGCAGGATGACGATCCCGCCGCCCGCCGCTCCGCTCGAGGCGAACCCGGCGGGGCTTCCGGTATTGTTGTTGTTGGTGCCGGCGCCGCCGCCGCCGCCCATCATCAGCCGCGCGCTGCCGTTTGGAACGGTCGCTCCGGGATGTCCGCCGGTCTGCGGGCACGAACTGGCAAAGGTCGAGCACCAGGCATGGCCGCCGCGGCCGCCTTGCCCGCCGTTGCCGCCGCCGCCGCCGCCGGTATTCTGGTCGTTGGCCGCGGGATTGCCGTCATTGCCTCCGCCGCCCGCATTGCCGGGCGCGCCGCGCCCGTTCGACCCGTTGGGATAGCCTTCGACTCCGGTGTTGAGCAGTGCGCCGCTGTTGGCGACGTAGGTCGGGGTACCTGCAATGCCTTCCCCCTTCGCGGCGTTGGCCGCTCTGGTCGCGAGGCTTCGATAATCCGTGTTGGCCACCCCTGTCGATCCCGCCTGCACGAGCGCTCCGCCGCCGCGGAAGCCGAGCCCGGAGGCGTTCAGGCTTCCGCCGGAAAAGGTCAGGCGATCGGCGACGTCGATGGCGAGCACCCCGCCGGTCGCGCCGTTCCAGGGGAGGGCGTTGACCGTCCCGGAGACCGAAGCGTTGGCATATTGCGGTACCCGGATCACCTGGAACCGGCGCTGGCCGAGCGAGCTGGTCGCGGCTGCATTGACGTAGGAGTTGATCAGACCGCCGCCGGAGCCGCCGACGATCGTCACCGTCCCTCCGCCGGTCGAGACGGCGCTCGCGGCTCGGACGAATTCGTAGACTCCGGTCTGGCCGATGGCGCTGTAGCCGCTGGCGTAGGTCCCCGAGGTGCCGCTGCCGTAAGAGCTGTTGTTGTTCGAGTTGATCGTCGCGCCCTGCATCTGGATGACGAGCAGCATGTCGCCGGCCGCGATCGCAGTGGAAGCTCCGGTTGCCGCTCCGAGCGAGATCGTCGTCGCGCCCGAATTGGCGCTCGAAGCCCCGGGGAAATAGGTGTTGACCACGCCGGACAACGTGCCGTTGCCGTTCACCCCGGGCCTGGCGCATTGCTCGGCCAGCGCGGCCGTGGCGCACATCGTCAGCAACAGCATGAACAGGAGGAGGATTCGGCTGCTCACCGGCTTGCGCTCCCCCGGCGCGCGAGGGCCGGCCGGCGAGGCGTCTGCTGGCTGCGCGCGGCTTCGGTCGCGCCCCCGCCGTGGACGCGGGACTCACATGCTCCGAAATATTCCGCGAAACGCGCTGGCGCTCGTGGCAAAATCCAATTCCCCTACCCCTGGCCCGCCGAAGCGCGGCCCCTTGCGCGGATGTAGGAAAAGAAGGTTGAAGGGAAGTTAACCATAGCGAGCCGCATCGGCGGACCGGCTATTTCACCTTGATCCGGTAGCTGATCGTGAAGCTCGGCGAGCCCGACCCCGAAGCCCCGGCGAAGAGGCCCGTCGGGCTGACCCGGATATGGGTCACCGCCGGATCGAACCCGGCCGAATCCGGCACCGGCGTGTAGTCGAAGCTTACGCCCCCGTTGTTCGAGAAGGCGAGGTTGTCGGCCGTGCTCGACAGGCTCGAATAGGAATAAGCGAGGCCGCTGGAGGGCGAACCCTGGACGAAGGCCACCGGCCCGGACCCGGCCGCGCCGAGATCGCCCACGTAGAGGCTCGACTGCGCGGGCACCGACTGGACCACCACCACCGAATTGGAATCGGGATAGCCGGAGCTGCCGTTGCTGACGTTCAACGAATAGAGCAGGATCGCGCCCGGAATAGCCTTGGGGTTCACGGTCCCGTTCGAGGGGTCGGAGACAAGGGGGTGGGAAAGGACCGTCGTCAGGCTCGGCGCCGGATCGGTGACGACGACGAGCTGCGGACGCTGGGTGGTCGTCGCCCATTCCTTGCTGGTGAAGGTGGCCGTTGTGTTGTTGGTGGCGAGCCTCGTGATCACTCCGTTGTTCGCCGCCGCGCCCGAGCGCCACTGGGCCACGAGGCCGGTCAGGTCGATATCGTAATAGCGCCCGCTCGAGGCCGGAACGAAGGTGGCGACGGCGGTCGAGTCGTGAGAGACTCCGGCACTGTTCGCCCAGGTCAGGGTGCCTTCCGACCAGCTTTGGGTGACCCGATAGACGCTGACCGTGCTGTTGACGGCGCCGGTGACATAGACTCGAAGGGTCGCGCTCGTCACCCGCTGGTTCGACGGGATCGAGGCGAGGCTGAACTGGTAGAGGGTGCGGTACTCGCCGGTCGAATGGCGGCGGGTGCTCAAGCTCGTACACCCGCCGCAATTCGCGGTGCCGCCGCCATTCTCCCTGACGTCGGTGTCCTGCGCGGGGGTGAGAGTATAGGTGGCGGCCGCCGCCGGCGCCCCTGGCAGGAGCAGGGCCACTATGGCGGCGAGGATTAGGCGAAGAAGGCCGGTCACCGCCCACCCAGCCCCAGCGATTGCAGGGTCAGCTGGTCGAACTTGAAGCGCATCGTCACATAGGGGCCGCTGCGCGTGTAGCGGGCCTCCTCGAAGTCGCGGTCGTGGAAGCCGGCCACGTTCCAGCCGATCGAGACCCAGCCATTCTCGAACGGCGTGAAGCCGAGGCTCGGTCCGGCCGACCAGGCGGCGCTGTCGCCGCCAAGGCCGCCGCGCACGGTGCCGGCAATTCCGAAATCGATCGTATCGCCGAGGTCGAACCGGAAATCCGCCCCGACGACGTTGCTCCAGCCGCCGACGTCCTGGTCGCCGAACGTCTCCGAAACGTAACGCGAGCCCCAGAAGAGGGAGAGTTCGGACCGGCCCGAAATGCGGTTGAGCGACAATGAATTGACGAGGCGCCGCGACCGGGCGTCGCCGCTGATGGTGAGCGGGATCCCGATCGGCCCGGCCCGGCCCGCGACGGCGCCGGTCACCCGGTCCTCGCGAAGCTCGAATTTCTCGAGCCACGACCAGCGGCTGCCCGCCGGACGGTGGGCCCAGCTGACCTGCAGGTTCGACGTCCGGGTTTCCGCCCCGTCCGCGCTTTTGGCGACGAACCAGTTGAGCGACCCGCCGACGGCTTCGCCCTCGCCCATCTGCCGAAGCGCCGCGGCGGTGAAGCCGTACCGGTCGCCCTGGTCGCCGGCGCGATATTCGGCCCGGGCCGTGGCGCTCCAGCGGCCGGACCGATAGGTGGCGCCCGCGGTCAGGGCCGTGAAGTCCTCGGTTATCGTTCCAGCCGAGCCGCCGACGAAGCCGCCGCTCGCCACTGGGTGGAGCGGGTTCAGGACCCGGGCCGGATCGATCCCGCTTAGGGTCTTGTTGGAGTCGATCGAGGCGTCGATCGACCAATGTTCGTCCAGCACCAGCGACTGGGAGAGGCCGAAGGCGGCGAAGCTTCGCGGGCCATATTCGGCGACGTCCTGGATGTTGCCGCTGAGCGCGATCCGGGCGCCGGCCCAGGGCTGGAGATCGAAGCCGAGGCGGGCAGTCCGGGCGTCCACTTTCTCGCCGTCGGCGATCTCGTAGGCGCCGACGAGCTGGACCGCGCTGCTGACGGCGTAGCGGGCGCCGAGCCGGTGCCGGGCCGGGAAGTCGATGCTCTCCGATTTGCCGAGCGGGATTTCCGTCTGGCCGTCCAGCTCGAGCTTGTTGTCGAGAAGGCGCTTGGTGGCGCCGAGCGTGACGAGGGTCGAGCGGGCGCTCCGGCCGTCGGCGAGACGGTCGTCGGCGAAGGTCAGGCCGGCCCGGCCGGTGAGGTCGGGCCGGCGATACTCGATGAGTGCCCGGGCGGCGATCCGCCGGGCGTCGCTTCCCAGATAATCTTCATGCCAGGCGCTTCCAATCAGCGACCAGGTGTCGCCGAAGCGGGCGCGCGCATCGAGCCCGAACTTGCGGGTGCCGTTTTCAGCGCCGCTGGTCTGGCCGAGGCCGAAGCCGGACTCGCGCTCGCGCGCATAAGCGAGCAGGTCGATCCTCGACCCGTGATGCTCCGCCTCGACCTGCCAGGCGGTGGCGGTGCCCACCGGCTCGGTAGCGGATGCGGACTTGGACTCGGAGTCGCTGACCGCGACCTCGGCCCGGATCTCGGTGGAGAGGTTGGGCCGGTAGCGCAGGTCGGCGCCGGCGAGGTTGGTGCGCGCCTCGCCGTTGGAATCGCTGACCGCGGTGGCGGCGACCTGGATCTTGCGGTCGGCGCTGCGCCAACTCGCCCGGCCCCCGGCATTGACCGTCCGGCTCGCGACCCCGTCCACTTCATAGTCGGCGATGATGAACTGCGGGTCCAGAGCCGAGCTTCGGCTGAGGATCGGCTCCCGGAAGCGAAGCGTGCCCACGGCATAGTCGATATCGTAATCGACGTGGCGCGAGAGCAGCCGGCGCTCGACGATCCGGTCGGAGCGAAGCCGGTCGCGCACTTCGATCCACACCCGCTCCGAATTGGGGAGGATGTTGCGGGCGCCGAGCGCGTAGGGGCCGCTCAGGCCGTTGCCCTGGATCTCGTCGTGCCGGTGGCGGTTCGGGCTGTCCGCGGCGAAGGCCGTCGCGGAGAGCCGGTCCGAGCGATATTCGGCTTTGACTCCGTTGAAGGCGCGGACGTAGCGGGCGAGCTGCGGCTCGTCGATTCCGGTCTCGAAATCGCCGAACAGGGCATAGAATTGCGGGCGTTCGAGCTTGAGGTAGAGCTTGCGGACCGAGGCCGCGTCGTAGCGGCGCTCGCTCCGGTCGGCATAGACGGTGTAATAGGCGTCCGGATCGATGATCCCGCCGAAGCGGGTCTCGTCCTCTTTCTTGTCGCTGTCGTAAGCGAGCGTCATCAGCCACTTGCCGCGGATTCTTCCTTTGGCGTATAAAGCAAGACGCCCGTCGGTGAGGCGCTTGGCGTCCGACTTGCCGAGATCCTCGACCTTGCCCTGGAGCCTGTTGTAGCCGAGCGTCCCTTCGGCGAGGCCGACGATCGTCCACGGTCGCTGGCCCGGGTCGAGCCAGGCCTCGATCCTCTGCTCGCGCTGAGCCTCGCCGTCGCGAAAGTCGAAGCGCAGGCTGATCGTCCCGGAAGCGGTGGTCGGCTCCAGCTCGATATAGGCGATTCCCGACTCGCCATGGACCCGCCAGAAGGGGCGGGCGCGCTCCAGCCCGGCGAGCTGGCGCGCCTGCTGGGCATCGGCCTCGACGGCGGGGTAATAAGGGGCCGGCACTTCGAAATCGCCCGTGAGGCCGTGGCGAACCGGCCGGCCGTCGCGGTCGGTCAGCCGAACGGCGAGCACCGGGCGAGTGACTCCGTCCGCGACCAGGACCGATTGCTCTCGGAGCAGCTCGGCGCGCATCGGGCTCGCGCCGTAGCGGACGGTGCGGCGCAAGGTCTGGGCCAGGCTGCCGTCGGCATTCCGGACCTCGGCGCTGAGCTCGGTCTGGCGGCCCTCGACCGGGATTGCGCGCCAGACGCTGACGGCGGCGGTCCCGGCCGCGTTCTTGCGGCTGCCTTCGAAGGCTATGGGGTCGACCGGACGGCCCGCGGAGAGGAGCTTCACGCTCTGGCCGGGCAGGTGCTTGATCGCCACCCGCACCATCGGGGCGCGCGGATTGTGCTCGGGCTCCGGGAAGAGCCAGGCGATGCCCGGCTCCTGGCCGCTGAGCCAGTCGCGTTCCGCGCCGGCGGCGACCGGATCGGTCGCAACGGCCGGCCTGGGCTTGGCGGCGGCGGCGGCCACGGACCTGGCCGGCACCGCCACGAGCTTGAAGTCGACCCGCTTCAAGGCGCCTCCGCGGCCGTCGACGAAGCGCGAGAAGGCCCGGCCGGTCGAGCGGCTGTTGCGGGCGCAGTCGGCCGCCCCTCGGTCGGCCCGAAGGGTCATGTCGTCGAGCTGGACGACATGGGTTCCTGGCATCACGCCCTCGAAATGGTAGCGGCCGTCGCGGTCCGTGACCGCATAGCTGCCGTCCTCGAGCATCACCCGCACTCCGGCAACTCCAGGCGCCTTGGCCGGATCGGCCTCGCAGCCGCCGTCGGTGACCCGGCCGAGGATGGTCATTCGCCCGGCAATCCCGTCGCGCCGGATCCTGACCACGGCGTCGGAGACGTTGCTGACGAGCCCCCCGTCGCCGACGGCCTCGGCCCGGTTGACAGCGTCGCCCTCGGCAGCGCCTTGTTTCACCTCGGCGGCGTAGCTTATCCGCCGGGTCGCGCCCGGGGCCAGGGTCGGCACAGTGAGCGTGAAGCTGGAGCCGTCTGCGGCCACGCTGGGCATCGCCGGCTGGCCGTCGACCCGTAGGCTTCCCGCTCGAAGTCGCAATGCGCCGGGCAGGGCGTCGGTGACCCGGACCGCCGCCGCCGGCAACCGCGCATCGGGGTTGCGGACCTCAAGGGTGAAAGCGACGGCCTCGCCCGGCGCCGCCGTAGCGCGCGACGCCTGCTTGAGCAGCTCCAGCGGGAGCCGCGGGCCCTCGAGCGGAAGGCTCGGAGTCAGCACCTCGAGGTTTGCGGTCGCGGCCGTCGTGCGATCCGCGCGGAGGCTCTCGACGGTGACGTGATCTCCCGCCTGGAGGCTGAGCCTGCAATCGTCGACCGCCGTCGCCGCCTGGGCCTGCGCCGACTGGGCGGAGCTCGCGAAATTACCCGGACCCTGCATCGTCTGGATGAATCCGGCGAACGTTCCCGAATTCGCCGCGGTTTCGAAGACCGTCAGCATCTGGCTGTCGCCGCTGGCGGCTCGAACGACGACTTCGATCGTCTCGATCAGGGCATCGTCATGGTTGCGCCCCGGATCGTCCACGACGAACAGAAGGGGCTCTCCGGGCAAGATTTCGGTCGCGCTCAGCAGCGATGCCGGATCGAGCCTGTGTCCCTGCCAGGCCGGAGCGAGCGACGCAGCGGCGCCGCCGGCGCCGCATTGCGGGGCGCTGACGGCCATCGACAGCGTCGAGGAATCGGAGGCGAAGCGGTAGGCGCCCAGCGACACCGGCGACGAAGTCGGACCGACGCTGATGTCGACCCGGTTCGATTCCTGGCTGACCCTGGCCGCGCCCGAGTCCCACTCGATCGTCGCGACGTTCGAGATCGTGCGCTGGCCCGGCGCGCCCGCGGCGATCGCGGGCGCGGCGACGGCGAGCCAGAGCGCCGACAGCAGGGCGAGCAGGTTCGCCCCCGGAAGTGGAGTGGTTCGTCCCATTGCGAGGGTGGGGAGGGGGCTTCGTGTCGGGGACACCTTGCCGCGCCTCCCCTTTTTCCGCCTAGTTCACG
>DASVUW010000158.1:0-2128 GCA_036386845.1 Allosphingosinicella sp.
CAATCCAGCGGCTCAGGAGTCCGAAGCTGGATTGCTTCGTCGCTTCGCTCGTCGCAATGACGGGCCTAAGCTAAGCCCCCCGCAGGTCTCCGATTCCGGCCAGGCTTGCGGCGAGGTCCGCGTTTCGGAACGGCTTGGTCAGCCTTGGAAGGTCGGGGTCCACCCCGTCGGCCTCCGCATAGCCCGAGACGACCAGGACCCTGAGGCCGGGGAGGGACGCCTGCGCCGCCCGCGCGAGGTCGGTCCCGTTCATCCCCGGCATCAGGTGGTCGGTGACGAGCAAGTCGGGGCGAAGGCCTCTCTGGAGCATCTGCAGCGCCTCCTCCGCCGACGCGGCTTCCACGACCGAATAGCCGAGGTCGGCCAGCATGTCCGCGGTGCTCATCCGGACGAGCTCCTCGTCGTCGACCAGCAGAGCGGTGCCCGCCGCGACCGAGTGAGAGTCCTCGACACGTGGGGTGCCGACGTCCGCCGGCGCCTCGCTGGCGGGCAGCCATATCGTGATGTTCGTACCCACTCGGGGCCGGCTCTGGATCGTCAGCGCGCCGCCCAGTTGCGAAGCCAAACCGTGCGCCATCGAGAGGCCCAGGCCGGTGCCCTTGCCGATGCCCTTCGTCGAGAAGAAAGGCTCGACGGCGCGGGCGAGGGTGTCCTCGTCCATCCCGATCCCGGTGTCGGCGACGGACAGGCAGACATAGCGTCCCGGCCTCAGGCCCGAAGACATGGGGACTGAGACCTCCTCGACCTGCGCGGTGATCCGGAGCGTTCCTCCGTCGGGCATGGCGTCCCGCGCATTCACTCCGAGGTTGAGCAGCGCCATCTCGAGCTGGTTGGGGTCCGCCTGAGCCGCGGGCAGGCCGTCCGGAACCTCGACCACCAGCCGGATCTGGGGTCCCGACGTGCTCGCGAGCAGGTCCGCCATGCCGGTCACGATCTTTCCGACATCGACGGCGGAAGGCTGGAGCGGCTGCCTCCGGGCGAAGGCCAGAAGGCGCTGGACCAGGGTCTTGGCCCGCTCCGCGGACTGCATGGCCCCGTCGATGAGCCGACGTTCACGGTCCCCGCCGAGGCCCCGCCGCTGGAGCATGTCCAGGCTTCCGACGATGGGCGTTAGAAGGTTGTTGAAATCATGGGCGACTCCGCCGGTTAGCTGGCCCATCGCGTCCATCTTCTGGCTTTGGCGAAGCGCCTCCTGCGCGCGCTCCAGGTCCTCGGCCGCCTGCTTCTCGCCGGTGACGTCTCGGCCCACGGCGAAGAAGACCTCGCCCTCGGGGACGAGTGTCCAGGAAATCCAGCGCCAGGTCCCGTCGGCGTGGCGGAGCCGATCCTCGAACCCGATCACGGTCTCGCCGGCGAGCAGCTGTTCCATCATGGCCTCGACGGCGGGATGGTCGTCCGGATGCACCTGCCGGCTGAAGTCGCGCTCGAGCAGGGTCTCGCGGTCGAAGCCGAGAGTCGCTTCCCAGGCGGGGTTGATCGCCTTCAGGCGGCCGTCGAAGCCCATGATCGCGAACAGGTCGCGGCTCATCTCCCAGATCCGGTTGCGCTCGGCGGTCCGCTCGGCGACGTGCTGGGCCAGGGTCTCGTTGAGCTCCCGCATCCGCTCCTCGGCCCGCCGCCGTTCCGAGATGTCGTTGAACAGGATCGCGACCCGGCGGGCTTCGGGGGGCCCCACCCGAAGGGCGTGGACGTCGAACCACCGGCCCATGGCCTGGGACTCGCTCTCGAACCGAACGGCTTCTCCCGTGAGCGCCACCTGGCCGTAAGTCTCGACCCAGAAGGGCTCGAGGTCGGGCACGAGCTCGCGGGCGGTCCGTCCGTCGGCTTCGGGGAGTCCGGTCTGGACGTGGACGGCGGGATTGGCTTCGAGGAAGCGGTAGTCGACGGGCTGCCCGGCCTCGTCCAGGATGATTTCGGCGACGCAGAAGCCGGCCTCGACGGTCTCGAACAAGGTCCGGTACCGCTCCTCGCTCGCGCGAAGAGCCGCCTCGGCCTCATGCTCGACGGTCCGGTCGCGGAAGATCTTGAGATATCCCCCATCTCCGCCTTCGAGGCACATGGTGAGCCCCGACCCCCAAAAGCGGCTGCCGTCCTTGCGCAGGTGCCAGCGTTCGTCGAGGGCCCGGCC
>DASVUW010000159.1:0-12022 GCA_036386845.1 Allosphingosinicella sp.
CATCAGGAGGAGGATGACGAGGCCCATCATCCAGACGAGCTCGCGCGGCGCCTTGTGGAACCGTAATACAGGCCGCGGAAGATGTGGATGTAGGTGACGATGAAGAAGAAGCTCGCGCCGTTGGCGTGGAGGTAGCGGAGCAGCCAGCCCTGGTTGACGTCGCGCATGATGTGCTCGACCGACGCGAAGGCCTGGGCGTCGGAGGGCACGTAATGCATCGCCAGGATGATCCCGGTGACGATCTGGATGACCAGCGCGATCCCGGCCAGGACTCCGAAGTTCCAGAAATAATTGAGGTTGCGCGGCACCGGATAGCCGCCGCCGACGGCGCCGTAGACGAGGCGCGGAAGCGGCAGGCGCTGGTCCAGCCAGCGCATGAAGCCGTTCTTGGGACGATATTCTTCTGCCCAGGGGAAGCTCATCTCATGCCACCTCGCCGACGGTCACGACGGTGTCCGACTTGAAGAAATATTCCGGCACCTCGAGATTCTTCGGGGCCGGCCCGCGGCGGATCCGCCCGGCGGAATCGTAATGGGAGCCGTGGCAGGGGCAGAAATAGCCGCCGTAATCGCCCTTATTCTCCCCTTCCGCGGCGCCCAGCGGGACGCAGCCCAGGTGGGTGCACACCCCCATCGTAATCAGCCATTGCGGCTTTCCCTCGGCGGTCCGGTCGGCGAGCGACTGGGGATCGCGAAGGTCGCCCGGCATCTGCATTCCGGCGGCGATCTCGGGTGGGGTCAGGTGCCGGATGAAAAGCGGCTGCTTGCGGAAGATGGTCTTGATCGCCTGGCCGGGCTGGATCGCCGACACGTCGACCTCGATCGAGGCGAGCGCGAGCACGTCCGCGGACGGGTTCATCTGGTTGACGAGCGGGAAGATCGTCGCCGCGGCGCCGACTCCGGCGACGCTCACCGCCGCGATGTTGATGAAGTCGCGCCGCCGCATGTCCGCATTGTGGGTCGCATCGGACGAGCCTTGCGGGCCCGAGCCCAGCGTCCCGTCGCTGTGTTCAACCGTCGCCATAATGTCCTTCAGCGCTTCGAACAGGAATGCGTGGGCTAAGGAGGAGCCCGCGCAGCGCCGCTCGGAAGGGAGAGGAAAGCCTCCCCTGAGCGGCTTGGCGCGCCTGATAGACGGGTGGGCGGCGGTTTGCCAACCGTCATTTTGTATTCTCCCCGAGCTTGCTCGGGACGGGACCGGGCGAAGGCTGGTGGAGGGGGCACGGGGCGGTTGAGGTCCTTCCCGGCCAGACCATGCGGCCGTGAAGGCAGGATCTAGTTCGCACAAAGCCCACAAAGGACACGAAGGGTGCGAGGGGGCGGCTCGCGAAGTGCGCCTTTGCTTCCGATATCGTCAAAAGGCCTTCGCGGAAGAAGCCGGGACAGTATAGATTTCCCACTCATGAAGCCGGTGACCAGAGTTCTCGCATTAATCCTAATAGGGTCCGCCGCCGTTGCTCAGGCGATGGCCGCCGACACCGAAGATCGGTTTGCCGCGGCCTTCCAGCACGCGCGCCGAGAACTGCTTGCCGGCAATTATCTTACCGCCGTCGCGCTCGTTCGACCCTTCGCCCTCGATCAATCAGGAGAAATCAAGGATGAAGGGGCGTTCCAGGTCTGGGACCAGATGCAGGCCATGGTGTCAGGCGCACCGAGCGTCCTGAAGCAAGACTTGGACGACGCGCCCGACCGGCAGACGCTCGCGCTCGTCGCGGAAGCTACCGCGAGGGATGCTCTGCAAGCGATCGTCGCGGCCGCCCGGCGGACGCGCGTGGTGATGCTCAACGAGAACCATCGTACGCCTTGCCAGCGGATCTTCGCAGCGAGGCTTGCCCAAGCCCTTCGCCCCCTTGGCTACGACACGCTCGCCATGGAAGCCTTGGCGACCCGTCCGGCGTCGGTGGCCAGCGATCTGAAACGGCGGGGCTATCCCGTGCTCAGCGACGGCTTCTACATCCGAGACCCCGCCTTCGGCTCCTTTATCCGACGATCGCTGGAGCTCGGTTACACGCCGCTGGCCTACGAAGCCGATCTGTCAGACCGGAACGGTCCGGACGCGTTCCGATCTCGCGAGCGAGGCCAAGCCATGAAGTTATGGGCTTACCTTCGTGCTCATCCGCAAGCCAAGCTGCTGGTCTACGGCGGTGGGGGGCATTTGGCCGAACAGCCGCTCGCCGACGGGAGCAAGATGATGGGCCAATGGTTCCGCGAAATGTCCGGCGTCGACCCGCTGACCATCGATCAGAACCGACTTCAACCCGGCACGGCGCTTCGGCGACACCTCATCAGGAAAAGGGTGAGATCGGACTCGATGCTCTTTCAGGGCTCCGCTCCCCTGGTCGTCGGCAGCATCGCCGGACGGGTCGACATGCAGGTGCTGCCGATGTCGGCGGACCTCTCGAACGGCCGTCCCCGTTGCCTGCTCGGCGGCGGCCGCCGCGCGGTCAGGGTGGGAATGGGGGCTCGGCCGACAGACGAGCTTCTCGTGCAAGCGTTCGGCAGGAATGAGAGGTCCGACGCCGTTCCTCTCGATCACACCGTCGTCAGGTTCGACGGACCCAGGCCGAAATTGTTCCTGCCCTCCAGGAGCGTCCGCTTAGTGGCCCGGAGAAATTGACGCTGCCGATCCTCGTGCCCGGAACACGCGAAGACCGCACGTTGTCTGGCTCATCGAAGCGCTCGCCGAGCACTGCACCGTTGAGGCGCCCTTCCTGGACTGGTGACAGTATACATTCCGCTCCTCGCACGACGGAGGGGCGGGCATTCAAGGCCGGTTAAGCCGCCGAGGGCTTCATCGGTTCGGAACCGAAACGGAGCCTGCCGATGCGCCCTCTCCTCCTTGCCGCCCTCGCCCTCGCCGCCTCCCCCGCTTTCGCTCAAGAGCAGGCCGAACCCGTGGCCCGCGCGCTCACCGAGATCGAGGCCCACCGCGTGGGCATGCGGGTCGGCTGCTCGATCCCCGTTCCCGCGCTGTGGAACGCGCCGCCCTGGGAGCAGCGCGCCGCGGCGGAGCGGCGGGCGGCGTTCGAGGATTGTCTGTCGGGCATCATGCAGCGCGAGCAGGACCGGCTGGCGCAGCTGCAGGAGCGGGTCGCCGACCTCGAGGCCCTTGCCCCCGACGGCGACTGGTCGGCCGTCCGGCAGGCGCTCGACTCGAAATGGGCCGAGCTCGACCGGCTGGCCGGCAAGCTCAGGACCCGCGACAATTGGGCGAACACGGCGGTGCAGGTTCTCGACACCTTCACCGGGCCCGGCGCGCCGTTCGGTCCGAAGCCCCCCGAATGGAACCGGTGCGCGCCCTATCGCTGCGATACGAGCACCTTCGCCCCCGGCGTGAGGTAGAGCCCCTCCACCGGCTTGCAGCCGGTCCCCCTCCCCTGCAAAGGCAGGTGAGCACTCAAGATGCGCCTCGCCCTCTTCCAGCCGGACCAGGCCGGCAACGTCGGTTCGATCCTTCGCCTCGCCGCGTGCCTCGGCGTGGCTGTGGACATAATCGAGCCCTGCGGATTCCCCTTTTCCGACCGGGCGCTGAGGCGGGCCGGGATGGATTATGCGGAGATTGCAGAGGTGACCCGGCATTCGGGGTGGGAGGCGTTCGAGGCGGGGCTGGCTGGGCGGCTGGTGCTGTTCACGACGGCGGGCGCCCTGCCCCTGCCCCACGCGCGGTTCGAGGCGAGGGACACGCTTCTCTTCGGCTCCGAAAGCCGCGGCGTGCCGGAGGCGGTGCATGCACGGGCCGACCTCAGGGTGCGGATTCCGCAGGTCGAGGGGACGCGCTCGCTCAACCTCGCTGTGGCGGCCGGGATCGGGCTCGCCGAGGCGGTGCGGCAGACGGGGCTCTGGCCTTCCGCCTAGAGCGTACTCGATCGGCGGATTGCGGTGCGAACGGATTTCCAGCCAGTCCAGGGTCATCCCGGCGAAGGCCGGGATCCATGAACACCGATTGCGTGCAATGGAGTCGAGCCTTCATCGCTCCAATTTCTACCTTTCGCGTTCATGGATCCCGGCCTTCGCCGGGATGACGTTCTCGATGTTGAGCCGATCGCCACCTGGAGCGTTGGGGCTGAATGAGCGACGAGATCCGCGATCTGCGCCTTCGAATGGAGGAAGCCGCGGCGGCGATGGACTTCGAGGAGGCGAGGCGCCTTCGCGACCAGATCGCGCTGATTCGCGGCGGCGCGAGTCGGAAGGAGGCGGAGAGCGTGGACTCCTCCGGCCTCACCCGGCAGCAGCCGGGGCGGATGGGCCTCGGCACCAGCCAGCAACGGGTCACGCCTCCGAAAGGCTGGACCCCTCCCCCCAAGCCCGACCCGATGACCAGGGGACGCTCGCGCGGAAGGGGAAGGCCCTAGGATCGGCTGGGCCGGCCGGAGGAGTTCCTAGAGCCTTTCATCCCGTATTTGAGCATGAAGGGACCGAGTCCGAAATTGCTTTTTTGTAGCGCTAGGCCGCTCGACCCCAATCGTGACTTTCGGCCTATGGCAAGGTGGCTCGAGCCGTGGCAGATTTCTTCGACCACAGGGAGGAACGAGCCGTGAGAAGGATCGCGAAATCGGGTATTGGGGCCTTTGCCGGCGCCGCCGCGCTGGCGCTGTCCGTCGCGGCGATGGCCCAGCAGGCCCAGCAGGCTCAGCCCGGGCCGCCCGCAGTCGCCTTCGGGGTGGGGATCGAGGAGGATCCGCAGGGAATCAGGATCGCCGCGGTGATGCCCGGCGCGACCGCGTCGGCGATCGGGATGCAGGTCGGAGATACCGTCCTCAAGGTCGGGGGAAAGGCTATCACCGGGCCGCAGGTCGTCGGCGAATATATCCGGAGCCTGAAGGTCGGCGATCCCGTGTCGGTCCTGGTGAGGCGCGATGGGCGCGAGGTCGAGCTGAAGGGTAAGGCGATGCCGCCGCCGCCGGGCTCCCCGGCGCCGCAGCCGCCCGCGCCCGATCGGTCCACGCCGGTCGAGTCGAACGAGCTTCGCGAGACCTGGAACGATCGAGTGAGCCAGGGTCCGCCGATCGGCGCCTATCCGGAGTTCGAAGGGTGGAGCCTGGGCGCCGCGATGCCTCTCCCGCGCTCCGAGCATTCGGTGGCGGAATTCAACGGCAGGATCTGGGTGCTTGGAGGCTATCCGCCCGGACGGCTCCCGTCGAACCTCGTCCAGATCTACGATCCGGCCACGAGCCGCTGGTCGCTGGGGCCGCCGCTGCCGGAGGCGATCCACCACACGCATGTAGCCGCGGTCGGCGGAAGGATCTACGTGCTCGGCGGCGAAGTCGAAGGCGCAAGCACGGGACGGCCGGAGAGGTTCGTGTCGGACGTGTGGATGCACGATCCGGCGGCCGGCGGCGGCTGGCTGAAGCGGGCGCCGATGCCGACTCCGCGCGGCGGCGGCGGCAAGGCCGTGATCGACGGCAAGATCTACGTCGCGGGCGGGCGGCCGCCGGGCGGCCACGCCTTCGAAGCCTACGACCCGGCGACCGACAAATGGGAGAAGCTTCCCGACATGCCGACCCAGCGCAATCACCTGGCGATGGTCGCTCTCAACGGGAAGGTCGTCGTCGCCGGCGGCCGCTTCGGGCCGGGCGCCATGGGCGAGCGGACGGACATCGTCGAGATCTACGATCCCAGGACCCGCCGCTGGAGCCGGGGAGCGCCGCTTCCGGCGCCGAGGGGCGGGATCACCGGCGCCGCCCTTGCCGGGTGCATGTTCGTCTTCGGCGGCGAGGGCGAGCCCAAGCATGTGCTGGGCCTCACCCCCAACACCTACGGCTACGACCCGCGCTCCGACCGCTGGACGAAGCTCCCGGACCTGCCCATTGCCGTGCACGGCCTCAAGGGCAGCGCGGTGATCGGCGGCCGGATCTTCCTTCCGGGCGGGGGGATCACGCTCGGCGGAAACAGCGGGACCAACGCCATGCAGGTCTACCGGCCGGCGATGCGCTGCGAGTGAAGCCGTCCGGCGCGCCTTTTCGAACCCTTTCGCTCGAAGCTCGTTGACCCCCACCGGCAGCTTCGAAAGGGATCCTAATGCTATCGTCGGACTTCTGGGAGCGGGCGGCAGGCCTGGCGGAAGGGACGAAGGAGCTGGGCGCCGGCGAAATGGCCGTCCGCGCGCTCCTCGTCTACGTGCTCGTCGTGGTCATCGTCCGGCTCGGGAAGAAACGATTCCTCGGCAGGGCGACCGCGTTCGACGTCATCATCGGGATCATGCTCGGATCGATCGCGGGCCGCGCCATCACCGGCAACGCGCCGCTCTGGCCGTCCCTCGCGGCCTGCGCGGCCCTGATGGCGCTCCACTGGATCTTCTCCGCCATGGCGGTTCGCTCGCACCCGTTCGGGGTCTTCATCAAGGGCAACGCCCGCACCCTGATCCGCGGCGGCCGCGTCGACGAAGAAGCGTTGCACCGGGAGCATATGACGAAACGCGACCTCGAGGAGGCCCTTCGGCAGCACGGCCTCACCGACCCGGACGGAATCGCCGAAGCCCGCCTCGAGCGCGACGGCTCGGTCAGCGTCATCAAGGCCGAAGGCGGAACCTGATCCGCTCCCGCCCGGGGCCGGACCGGGGCGGCCTGACGACCGCCCCGGGCACGTGCTATTTCTCGAGCAGCGCCTTGAGGCGGTCGAGGTCCTGCCTCGCCTGCACTCCGGGCTCCCTCTGGAACAGCTTCGCTACGACCCGGCCGAAGGCGCCCGCCGGCGGATCGTAGGAGATGGTGGCACGCACGTTGGTTCCGCCGCCCGTCGAGGTCTCTATGAACTCCACCCGGCCGCGATTGGGGACGCTCGCCCCTTCTTCCGACTTCCAGGCGATCAGCCGGCCCGGAATGTCCTCGGTGACGAGGCTGTTGAACTCGACGCTGGTCCCGGCCGGAGCCTTGATCTTCCAGTGCGATCGGACCTCGTTGATTTTCGTCACCGATTCGATGTTGTCCATGAATTGCGGCAGGTTCTCGAAATTCCGCCAGAAGTCGTAGATCTGATGCGGCGGCCGGTCGATGATCACCGATTCCTCGACCGTGGTGCTCCTGCTGCTGTTGCTGCTGCTCGAGCCGCGGCCGGAGAACATGAACGGGACGGCCGCTCCGACGAGGGCTCCGGCAAGCGCCGCGCCCGCGACGACCGCAGCGCTCGGGCGGGTCTCGACGAGCTCGATTTCCCGGTGGGTCGAGGCGATGCTCTCTCGCCACTCTTCCGGCCGGTAGCCGCCGGTTTGGCCGCCGCTCGTCGTGGTCGTGCCCGCGCCGAGGGGGAGGGAAGTCGAATCTCGAGTCATACATTTTCTCCATCAAGCCGATTCGGTTGGGACGCGTCCGGGGGCCGGCCGCTTCGATCCGCCAAACGGAGCAGGATTCGCTGCGTTCCAAGCGTCCGCGCAAATTGCGCCGGACGGTTTGAGCCACCCGCCGCACGGAGCGCGCCGCCTCCGCGCTTGCAAGTCGCCGCCTCGGTCGGCATCCGGGCGCCATGATCGAACTCGATGAAGAGCAGAAGCGCGCCCGGACCTGGTTCGAGAGCCTTCGCGACCGAATCTGCGCCGAGTTCGAGTCCATCGAACGCGAGGCGGGCAGCGACGCCGCCTTCGATTATACGCCGTGGCAGCGCCTCGACCCGGACGGCTCGCCCGGCGGAGGCGGGGTGCGCGGGATGATGAAAGGCGAGGTGTTCGAGAAGGTGGGGGTCAACGTCTCCACCGTGGGCGGGCGCTTCTCCGAGGATTTCGCCGCCACCATTCACGGCGCCGGCGAGGATCCGCGCTTCTTCGCCACCGGGATCAGCCTCGTCGCCCACATGGCCAATCCGCACGTGCCCGCGGTGCACATGAACACCCGCTTCCTCGTCACGACCAAGCGCTGGTTCGGCGGCGGAGCGGACCTCAACCCGCCCATCCCCTACGAGGAGGACACGGCCGACTTCCACGCCCGCCTGCGGGCGGCCTGCGCCGCGCACGACCAGACCTTCTACGAGCGCTTCTCGAAATGGGCGGAGGACTATTTCTACATCCCTCATCGCGGAGTCCATCGCGGGGTGGGCGGAATCTTTTACGACCATCTCGAAGGGCCGTTCGAGCCAAGCTTCGCCTTCACCCGCGACCTCGGCGAGGCCTTTCTCGACGTCTTCCCGAAGCTGGTGCGGCGGCGCATGGCCGCCCCGTTCGACTCGGCCGACAAGGCGAGGCAGCTCGAATGGCGGGGCCGCTACGCCGAGTTCAACCTCATCTACGACCGCGGCACCCTGTTCGGTCTCAGGACCGGCGGCAATGTCGACGCCATCTTGATGAGCCTCCCCCCGCTCGCGACCTGGAGCTGAGCGCCGTCGCCGAGGCGGAACGAACCCCCTCCCTTCGACTGGTGAAGCTTGCCTCGCACCTTCGCGAAGCCTATCGTCAGGCCATGACCGATCGAGCTTCGCCCAAGCCCTCCAGGGCGCGCAAGACGCGTAAGAAGAGTGAGGCTGAGGTTCACCTCGATTCGCTCCGCGAGCATGACCGGGTAATCGAGTCCGCCGACCCGGAGGGGGATCTGCCGCCCGGGGTGACTCACGTCCTCCTCCCCGGCGGGGACGGCGAGGAGCCGAGGCTGGTCGAGCGGAGGAAGTCCTTCTTCTAGGGAGCTCCGGGCCTCGAGCCGGAGCGGCCGATCCTCGGCTCAACCGTCACCATGGCGGCGGCACGCGCAGCCGCAAGCGAAGCTGATCCTCTCCAGCGTCGGCTGCCCCCGGCCGCCCGAAACCCGGTGGGTCTTCGCGCCCGGTCCGGCGACCAGCCCGGCGCCTTTTCTCGCTCCCGTGGCGACGCCGCGGGTTTTTTTCGCTCCGCCCGGCTCGTCCCCCGCAAACGCGATAACTCCATGATCGACGAGGGTGGCAACGAAATCCCTCACCTCGATCGAATAGAGCATCGACGGCTGGACTGCACCGAGCACCGCTGCAGCGCCCCGGGTATCGCCGACCAGCACCGGCCTCGGCACGTTGGCGACGACGTTCCTCAGGCTCTCAGACAATCCGCTGAGATCCACCTCCAGGCTGCTCGCCACCTCGACGACGGCACCGGCGCCGATGTCCAGCTCCCGCAGCTGAAGCTTCGCGGCCGGATCGACCCTCAGCATCTCCCTCAGTCGCTGGCGGACCGCCGGGGCCACACGGGCGCCTGATCGGCGGGGGGGTCTGCGGCGCCCGCCCGCGTTCGACAGCGGCGCCTGCGGGGCGAGGAAGCCGGCCGCGCTGACGGCGAGGCCGTGGCGCGCGAACGCGGCCTTGATCGAGGCGGCGTTGGCGCCGCCGAAGCGGCCCTGGTCGACCACCAGCATGGTCCGCCCCCAGGACTCGAGGAAGCGCGGGACGATGGTGGCCTGGCGGGCGGCATGGACGATCAGGCTGGTCGCCACCCGGCAGGCGCGCCAGAGATCGGCTTCGTTGCTCGCGCCTGCGGAGAAGATCAGCGAAATGAGGTCGTAATAGACCCCCGAGACTAGCTGGCCGAGGCTGTGCTCCTCCCTGATCAGGGTCCCCGGGCCTCCGTTGGCCGGGAGCGTCTGCGGAAGCGCCCATTGGAAATTGTTGCGCGCCCGCCGCGGCGCGGCCGCGTTGTGATTGGGGCCGACGCCGCGGCGTATGGCGTCCGAAAGCTCCTCCGCCGTGGCTTCGACGAAATTCGCCCGGTCGATCGACGCGCCGCCGGCAAGCAGCGCCCGTCGCGTCTCGCGGTCGGAGAGCGCGAGCATGATCGCCATGCAGTCGCCAAATCCTTCGTGGAAAGCGCCGATCTCGATCATGTTGGCGTTCCAGAGATCCGGGCGGAGGGCGTCGAGGATGGCATGGCCGGCCTCGTGAGCCACGACGTCGCTGCTCGCGCCGGAATAGACCTTGGTGGCGCCGACCTGGGCCTGGAAGAAGGAGATGCTGCCGCGGTCGTAATAGGCGTTGATGTCGTTGCCGGCGATCGGGACCAGGTTCATCGTCTTGCGCGCCGGCCGCCCGATCCAGCCGGAAAGGGGCCCGCAGATGCTCTCGAAGACGTCGAGAGTCCGGAAGGCCGCCTCACGGCTCTGCCAGGCGACGAAATCGTCGGTGCCGACCGGGTAGACCCTTTGCGGGGGAAGGCCCGTGACGACGAAGCGCGTCTGGGTCGCGCTCCTGTCCGCCGCCGCGGCCGTCGTCGTCAGCGCGGGGTTTGCGGCAAGGGGATCGTTAGGAAGATAATTGATGGTCATGGACCGCCTCCTCGCTTTTGGGCTCAAGCTTCACGCGCCGGGAAAGGGCCTCCACGGGCCGCGGCCCGACCAGCTCTTCCGGCCCTTCTCGATCAGGCAGCGCATGAAGGCGGGGTTGAAGATGTCCTCGTCGGAACTGTTGTCGTCGCAGCCGTGCATCTTCGGCGTAGACGCCACCCAGGTGTTGAGTCCGGGGGCCTCCTGCGACACGGCGTAGACTGAGCTCTGCTCGATCTGGTCGAAGGTGATTTCGCGAAGCCGGCCGAGAGCTCCGAAAATGGTCGGCTTGACCCGCTTTACCTCGGCGGCCCCCGGCACTCCGTTCACCAGGACGAACAGGTTGCCCTGGCGTTCGCTCCGGCCAAGCCCGCGCACCGCGGAATTCTTCAAGCCCGCCAGAAAGACGGAATGGCGGACCCCGGCGTCGAAATAGGGGACCCCGTTGATCGTGACCTGCTTGAAGACGACCGGGATGGCCGCAGCCGCCAGCAGCGCGCCGACATAGCAGTCGCTGCGCTCCTTGCCGTCGAGCTCGGCAGCGATCCTGGTGAGATCGATGGCGTACATCTTGCCGTCGAGCGCGTTGACGGCGCCCACCAGCAGCCGCCGCTGCCTCAGGCGATATTCGTCGGCGACCCGCTCGTAATAGGGTTCGGCCCGGGAACGGGCATATTCGACGAGCGGCTTGAGGCTGGCGGTCGAGCCGTGGGTCAGGAAGAAGAGCTTGCCGTGGCGCTTCACGAGCTCGCGCTCATGATCGATCGTGTAGGCCGAGACCAGGTCGGGGTCGGCGCTGCTGCCGATAAAGGCGAAGGTGGACTGCAGCGCGCCGGTGCTGATGCCGGTCACGACATCGAAGGTCGGCCGGCGCGATGGCTGCGGATCTTCCGCGCTGCTCCAGCCTTCGAGCAGCCCGGCGCCGTAGGCACCCCATTTCCCGCCTCCTGAAAGGACGAGAATGTTGGTCGCCGGCGCAACCTGGGAGACGACCCCGGCACGGCGGGCGGAAGCGGCTTCGGCGAAAACGGAGTCCAGAGCCTCGGGGAACAGGCCCACTCCGCCGCCCGGCGTCACCGGGACGGGAACAAGGAATTCGTTGATCCGCGCGCAGGTGAAATCGATCGGCTTGTCCGTTCCGCAGGCTCCAAGAGCGAGGCTGAGCAGGACCAATAGCAGACGCATGAGCTTCCTCCCTCGACGGCGATGCTGGCCTACGACACTTATGACATCAGCCGGCCCGGCCGTGCGTGACGGCCGTCACGCAGCGCGGGGCCGCGCTCGGTCCTGCTCGGCGAAGACGCCGGTCGGGGGCTGGTGCGGACGCCCCGGCCGGCTTCCGAAGGGGGCCAAGTCGCCGAGGTCCGGCTCCGGTTCTGCTCTCAGGCGGCGCCCCGAGCGCGAATCCAGGGGACCCAAGCCGCCGCTGCTGCGTTGTCGGCCCACATAAAAAGGAGGAAATTCATGCGCATGATTGCACTGGCCGGTGTGGCCCTCGCCCTCGCCGCCTGCGGCGGCGGCGGCGAAAAGGCCGACGAGGCCAATACCCTTGCCGCCGACAACATGATGATGGACGACAATCTCATGATGGACGGCAACGCCTCGATGAACGGCATGAACGGAATGGGCGGAATGGACGCCAATGCGTCGATGGGCGCCTCGACCGAGAACATGATGATGCAGGACGCCGCCAGCAACGACGCCGACACCAACCTCGCAAACGGCCTTTAAGGCCTACCTGAGCTGCTATCACGCAGGCAGCGAAGGGGGAGCGCCCGCTGAACAAGCGGGCGCTCTTCCTTTTTCGGGGGGCAAGGTCCCCGG
>DASVUW010000160.1:0-4302 GCA_036386845.1 Allosphingosinicella sp.
AGGCCTTCAGGTTGAGCGGAACGGCCTTGAAACCGCGCTGCTTCGCCGCCGCCGACAGCCTGTCAAGATCCTGGCCGGCACTGGCAAAGAGCCTGCGAGCCGCATCATTGGTGAGCCAGCCGATCACCTTCGACTGGTCCATGTGCCCGCCGGGCTCGTCCATATTGTACTGGGGACCCGTCCAGGAGGACTGGACGACGTTCCAGCCATAGGCGGCGGGCTCCGAGTCGTGGACGATGAACGCCGCCGCGGCGCCCTGCCTCGCCGCTTCCTCATATTTGTACGTCCAGCGGCCGTAATAGGTCATCGCCTTGCCGTTGAACCGCCCCTCGAGCCCGGTCTCCTGCCAGTCGGGATCGTTGACGAGGATGACGACCGTCTTCCCCTTCACGTCGACTCCGGCATAGTCGTTCCACCCGCGCTCGGGCGCATTGATGCCGTAGCCGACGAAGACCATCTCGCTGTTCTGAAGATCGACCCTGGGCTGGACCTGGTAGCTGTTGGCGACGAAGTCGGTGCGGTGGCTGAGCGTCATCGGCACCCCGGCGCCGGAGATGGTGAGCGCGGTCGGGGTCGCCAGGCTCTCGACCAGGGGCACGTTCTGGAACCAGCTGCCCTTGTTGCCCGGCTGAAGCCCCGCTTTCTCGAAGCGCTGGGCGATATAGGCGACCGCCTTGTCCTCGCCCTTCGTGGTCGGAGCGCGGCCCTCATATTCGTCGGACGAGAGGATCTGGGTCGCCGTGGTCAAGGTGGCCAGCGAGATGGGTGGGCCGGAATAGGGCCGCTGGGCGGTGCGCTGACCGGGCGCGGTCGTGCAGGCGGCGAGCAGCAACGCGGCGGCCGGAGCGGCGAGGGATCGAAGCGGCACGGACATTCTCCTCGTTTTCCCACCCGCCTGCGTCCAATGGCACCTAGATTTTGCGTGTGCAAGCTTGCGCCCCGGCGAGGTCGGTGCCATCGTGAGAATCAGCTTAGGAATGGGGCCTAAGCGTTTGGGGGTATTGATGTTTCGGATATTTTCACCCGCCGCCTTCGCGGCGCTTTTGCTCGTCTCTTCGGCCGTTCCGGCGGCCGCGGCCGAGCCTGCGGATCCGCCGGCGGCCTTCGGCGCGCGGGAAAGCGTCCTCTCGGTCAGCCTTTCGCCGTCCGGCAGGCAATTGGCGTTCATCAGCCCGGGACCGGGCCAGACTACCTTCCTGTATACCGTGGACGCAGCCGGTGGAGGGACTCCGCGTCAGGCGCTGAGCGCGGACGGCAAGCCCGAGCGTCTGAATCGCTGCAGCTGGGTATCGGAGACCCGGCTCGTCTGCACTATCTACATGATCGCCGCGGGCGCGGCGGTCGGCGGCCAGATGGTGGGCGCGACTCGCCTGATCGCGATCGACTCCGACGGCAAGAACATCAAGCTGTTGAGCCGCAGTTCCAGGCCCGACGACCAATATGTTTCGTTCGGCGGCGGCTCGATCATCGACTGGCTGCCGGACGCCGAGGGCTCGGTCCTGATGGGGCGGCAATATGTGCCCGAAGCCAATTCGTCGACCCGGATGGTCGACAATCGCGAAGGCTATGGGGTCGATCGGATCAATACGGCGACGCTCGATTCGAAGGTGGTCGAGCCAGCCAATCCGAAGGCCAGCCGCTACATCAGCGACGGGCGCGGATCGATCCGGATCATGGAGATCACGGACATCGGAGGGTCGGGCTACGAGAGCGGGCGGCTCGATTATCAGTATCGAACCAAGACGTCGCGCGACTGGAAGTCCCTGTCCAGCTACCGTTCGCTTCGGGACGAAGGCTTCTATCCCGTCGCGGTCGATCCCGATCTGGACGTCGTCTACGGCTTGAAGAAGGACTCGAGCGGCCGTGACGCGCTCTACTCGGTGACCCTCGACGGAACGAAACGCGAGACGCTCGTCTTCGCCCACCCCCAGGTTGACGTCGACGGAATGGTCAGAATCGGACGCCGCGGCCGGGTCGTCGGGGTCACTTACGCGACAGAGAAACGCCAGGCCGCTTATTTCGACAAGTCACTGGCCGCGCTCGGGAATTCGCTGTCCAAGGCGCTTCCGGGCCTGCCCCTGATCCGCTTCATGGATTCGAGCGTCGACGAGAGCAAGCTTCTGCTGTGGGCGGGGAGCGACCAGGATGCGGGACGCTATTACCTCTTCGACAAGGGCAGCAAGCAGCTTGTCGAGCTGATGCTGGCGCGGCCCGAACTCGAGAATGCCACGCTCGCGGCGATGAAGCCGGTCACCTACAAGGCGTCGGACGGCACGAGCGTGCCGGCCTATCTGACGCTGCCGCCGGGATCTGCCGGCAAGGGCCTGCCGGCGATCGTGATGCCCCATGGCGGGCCGAGCGCTCGCGACGAATGGGGCTTCGACTGGCTGGTCCAATTCTTTGCGAGCCGCGGCTACGCGGTGCTTCAGCCCAATTATCGCGGCTCGTCCGGATATGGCGACGCCTGGTATCAGAAGAACGGCTTCCAGTCCTGGCGCTCGGCGATCGGCGACGTCAATGATGCGGGACGCTGGCTGGTAAGCCAGGGCATCGCCGATCCCGGCAGGCTCGCCATCGTGGGCTGGTCCTATGGCGGCTATGCGGCGCTCCAGTCGCAGGTGCTCGATCCCGCCTTGTTCAAGGCCGTGGTCGCGATCGCTCCGGTTACCGACCTCGCGAGCCTCGTCCAGGATTCGGCCGGGTGGTCCAACTATCAGGTGGTCAGCCGATTCATCGGCACCGGACCGCACCTGCGCGAGGGCTCGCCGGCCCAGAATGCAGGCAAGATCAAGTCGCCGGTCCTGCTCTTCCACGGCGATCTCGACCTCAACGTCGGCATCGGCCAGTCTCGCAAGATGCAGGACAGGCTCAAGGATGCCGGAGCGCGGAGCGAGCTGATCGTCTATCCCGGCCTCGACCACCAGCTCGACGACACGACCGCGCGCACCGACATGTTGAGACGCAGCGACGCATTCCTGCGCAATGCACTCAAGATCCAGTAAGAAAATGGCGGTCGCGCGGGGGAGCGACTTCGATAGTCCAGCGGCGGCGTTCGACAAGCTCGAGTAGAGTTATCAATAAAAGGCCGGATGAGTCTTGCGGCGCTCGATGTCTCATGCAATTCTTCAACGACAGAAACTGCCGAGGGGCCGGCGGTACAAGAGGGGGTTTTTCCGATGATCCGTGGACGGCTGTCGTTTTGCTTGCTGAGCGTGCTAGTGCTTCCCGCGGCAGGTCCGCCCCCCGATCCCGCCGCCGCCTTCGGCGCGCGCGAGGACGTCACCTCGATCAGCCTTTCCCCGGCGGGACGGAAGATCGCCTTCATCAGCCCGGGGCCGGGCGCCTCGTCCGTCGTCTACGCGGTCGATGCGGTCGAGGGAGCCCAGCCGCGACGCGTCCTCGGCGCCGACGGCCGCAAGGAGCGGATCACGGACTGCGGCTGGGTGTCGGAAGAGCGGCTGGTCTGCCGCGCCCTGTTCCTGATGGAGAATATCGTTCCGGGCGAGCTTTTGATGGCCAGCCGGGTGTTCGCAATCAACGCGGACGGCACCAAGCCGATGCTTCTGAGCCGGCGAACCCGCGCCGACGACGCCTATTACGCCTTCGGCGGAGGCGAAATACTCGATTGGCTTCCGGGTACCGACGGCGCCGTTCTGATGGCCCGGCGCTACGTGCCGGAAGTGAAGATCGGCTCGATCGTCGAGGACAAGCGGGAGGGCTATGGAGTCGACCGGATAGACTCGGACAACGGGGCGACCAAGGCGGTCGAAGCGCCCAACAAGCGCGCCGGGGCATTTATCAGCGACGGGCGCGGCAATGTCAGGATCATGCTGGTTCCCCAGGTGGCCGACACCGGATACGCCACCGGCCGCCTCACTTATTACTACCGGGCCAAGGCATCGGGAGACTGGAAGCAGCTCAGCCTCTACAATGCGATCGACCAAAGCGGCTTCCGCCCGGTCGCCGTCGATCCCGACCTCGACGTCGCTTATGGCTTCAAGCGGGCCGGCGGCCGCGACGCTCTCTACAGCGTGGCACTGGACGGCTCGTCCCGCGAAACCCTCATATTCTCGCATCCGCAGGTCGACGTCGATTCCACTGTCCGGATCGGCCGAGCGCAGCGGGTCGTCGGAGTCACCTATGCGACCGAGAAGCGCGAGGCGGTCTTTTTCGACAAGGACCTGGCCGCCCTCGGCAAGGCGCTGGCCAAGGCGCTGCCGGCGACTCCGCTGGTCCGTTTCGTCGATTCCAGCGTCGACGAGACGAAGCTCATCCTGTGGGCCGGCAGCGACACCGATCCTG
>DASVUW010000161.1:0-5448 GCA_036386845.1 Allosphingosinicella sp.
CACCCCGAAAGGCGCTTGGTGGCGTCAAGCGTTGGGGAGCGCCCGAAACAGGAGCATCGACATGAACAAGACCCTCTTCATCGCCCTGGCCGCCACGTCGGCCCTTGCGGCCGCAGCGCCCGCCTCCGCCCAGTCCGGCGGCTATGGCGGCAACGGCTACGGCGCCAACAGCAATATCGAAATGCGTGCCGACCAGCTGCAGATGCGGCTCCAGGCCGGAGTCCGAAGCGGCGCCATCACCCGCGCCGAAGCGATGCCGCTGCGCGCTCAGCTTCGCGAGCTGATGCGGCTCGAGACCCTCTACGCCCGCGACGGGATCAGCGGCCGCGAGCGCGCCGACCTTCAGCACAGGATCAACTCGCTTCGCCAGGGCATCCGGATGGCCGAGCGCGGCACCGACGGCCGCTATGGCCGCGACGATGACCGCTACGACCGCGACGACCGCTACGGCCGCGACGACGACCGTTACGACCGTGACGGCGACCGCTACGGCCGGGGCGACGTCGACAGCCGCTACGACCGCAACAATGACGGCTGGGACGACCGCGACGGCAACCGCGACGGCCGCTGGGACGTCGATTCCCGCTACGATTCCAACCGCGACGGCTATGACGACCGCGACCACGATCGCGACGGCCGCTGGGACAACGACCAGGGCTATCAGCAGTCGGACAACCGCGGAGTCGTCGGCCAGATCCTTGACCGCGTCACCGGCAATGGCGGCCTCCGGGTCGGCCAGCGCGCTTCGTCCAATCTCGGAAGCGTGCCCTACGCCTATCGCAGCCAGTATCGGGACAGCGACTACGTCTACTATCGCTCGGACAGCCGCAACATCTACCAGATCGATGCCCGAACCCAGACGGTGGTTCGGGTCTACCCGATGAACCGATAGTTCGGCGCACCTGAAGAATGAGAAGGGCGTCCCGGTTTGACCGGGGCGCCCTTTTCGTTGTGCGGGGCGCCCCGTCATCCCCGACTGGATTCCGGCTTCCGCCGGAATGACGGACGAGGCACAGCCTTGTCGATGATTCGCGCCCTGGCCTGTCTCGCTCTTGCCGCTTCCGCCGTCGCCGGTTGCGGAGAGCCGTCCGCGCCGCCCGAGCCTGCCGCCGTCAATGAAGCGCAGTCCGCGGCCGTCCCGGCCCCGCTGTCCGACGTCGTCCGAGTCCGCCTCGAGACGGACGCCGGTCCCATCCTGCTCGCGCTCGACCACAAGAAGGCCCCGATCACCACCGCCAATTTCGTCCGCTACGTCGACGAAAAGAGATTCGACGGCACCTTCTTCTACCGTGCGGCCCGGACCAAGGGTGCGACGGACCGCGGTTTCGTCCAGGGTGGAATCCGCCATAGCGCCCGCCGATCCTTCCCGCCGATCGCTCACGAGCCGACCGGCAAGACCGGCCTCAAGCATGTCGACGGCACCGTCTCGATGGCACGCGCCGCACCGGCGGGGGCGATGGGCGACTTCTTCATCATCGTCGGCGCGGCGATGCCCTCGATGGATTCGAAGCCGGGAGCGCCCGGCTTCGCCGCTTTCGGCCGGGTCGAGGAGGGCATGGAGACGGTGCGCCGCCTACTCGCGTCTTCCACCGTCCCCAATGCGGGTCGAGGTCCGATGCGAGGCCAAATGATCGAGAAGCCGGTCCGGATCATCAGCGCCCGGCGGGAGCCGCAGGGCTGAACCTTTGGCCGCGCGGTCGGTTGGGCCGGGAAACCCTGTCAGGAGATTTCCGATGGCCGACAAGAGCCTTGCCGACCTTGCCGAGAAGATGAAGGACATCGACTTCGCGATCCTGTCCACCAGGACCCGGAGCGGGGCGATCGCCGCTCGGCCGATGAGCAACAATCGGCAGGTCGATTATGACGGGGACAGCTATTTCTTCACCTGCGACGAGACCGGCACGGTCGCCGATATCGAAGGCGATCCCCAGGTAGGCCTCGCCTACCAGGCCAAGTCCGGCATTCTGGGCGTGCGCCCTTTCTTCATCACCATCGAGGGCCGGGCGGAGCTGGTCCGCGACAAGGCGCGCTTCGCCGAGCATTGGACGACGGACCTCGACCGCTGGTTCAAGCAGGGCGTCGACACCCCGGGCCTGACCCTGGTCAAGGTCGCGGCCGAGCGGCTCCATTATTGGGACGGCTATGACGAAGGCGAGCTCGAGCTGGCGGAGCGGGTGGAGGCCTGACATGGCAGGGATCATCAAATCGTCGGTTCGAGCCGGCGCCATCGCGCTCGCCGCCCTCGCCGCCCTGACCGGGATCGAAGGCGGCCCGCTTCCGTCGGCGGCGACGGCCGCGCCCGCTTCGCAGCGCGTCGGCGGCACATGGGACCTGACCTGGAGGAACAGCCGGGGCGAGATCCGCAAAGGGTCGATGGTGGTCGAACAGCGCGGGTCGCAACTCACCGCCTCGGTCTACGATCGCGGCGGAGCGACCGCGACCGGCTCGGTCTCCGGCTCATCCTTCACGCTCCAGGGGCGGCGGCTGGCACTGCCCTTCACGGTCACCGGCCGGGTCCAGGGCCGCAAGATGGCCGGGACCCTGATGGCGCTCGGGATCGAGCGCCGTTTCACCGGAGTCCGCCGGGGCCGCCGCTAGGCTCTAAAGCGGCTCGGCGCAGCCTTGCCGGCGCTCGCCGCCGACGACGAGCTCGGCCGCGAGCGGATAGCGCCGGTCGGACATTCCGTCCGAGCAGTTGCGCTGCGGCCGGATCCTGAGCTCGAAGCCGCGGCCGCCGAGCGACCCCGACCATGTGCCGCCGCCGCCGGGACCCGGCGTGAAGCGGGTCCAGACCCTGGTGCCCTTCTGGTCCTCGGGATGGGAGTAAGTGACGCAGCGGCCCTCGACCCGCGCGTTCCAGAAAGGCTCGGTGCCGACGGCACGGACCGAAGGAGCGCGAAGCGGCTTGCCCTCCTGGACCGTGCACGGACCTGCCGAGGCCGCCCGACCGGAGGCCGGCTCGGCGGGCTCCGCCGCCGGAGCCGAGCCTTCGCGACAGGCCGCTACGAAGGCGTTCGACAAGGCCGCGGGAGGCGCCGGATGGGGGCCGCTGCTCTGGGCGCCGTAGCTCGCGGAGACCGCGCCGGCGATCAGGGCCGCCAGGTCGTTCGGAACCGCGCCGGTCCCGGTCACCCCACCGCGCTGTCGGTCGCCGCCGCTGTCCGCGACCAGGGCGACGGCCTCTCCTTCGCTGCCGAACGAAAGCCGCTCTTCGCTTCCGATCGGGCGGAAGCCGGGGACGTTCACGACGAGCCTCTTCCCGCCCGAGGGGCAGAAGAGGCGGATTGCGGCGCGGTTGGGCCCGGCCAGCACGAGGGCGACTCCCTCGCCGCTCGACTGGAGGTCCCAGGCGGGGGCAGCGGTCTTTTCGGCCGGCCCGGCCGGCGAAGCGACGTTCTGCGAAGCCGCCTGGCCTTCATTCGCCGGGGCGGCGTCCGGGCCGGAGTCTCGGCTTCCGCAGCCCGCGACCAGGGTCGAAGTCGCGGCGATCAGTCCCAGAATGCGCATATCGGTCCTCCCCGGCCCGGGGTCACACCAACGCGGCGCGGCGTCAAGGCCGGCGGTCAGGGCCGGCCCAATTCAACACGGTCATCGAGGCGCTTGCGGAGCGGAACCGGAAGAAACGCCGCCTGTGGTCGCAGCAGGGTCGAAGAAGCGCGACATGGGCCAGGGCCTGAGTCAATCCCGCGGGTCCGGCCCGGCGAGCGGCCCGGCCATCCGGCCGAGGCCGAGGAGGGCGCAGTAGAAGAGTCCGACAAGCGCCACGATCCGGACGGCGTTGAGCGCGATCCAGGTCCGCGAGTGGGCGACCAGCTCGGCGCCGGTCATCGGCGGATCGCCGAACATCCGCCCGAGCTCGGGAACGAACCAGGCCAGAGTGACGACGAGGATCAGGGCGGTGCCTGCGACCGCCGCCAGCGCCTCGCGCCGGCCGGGCCCGCGCAAGCGCCGCAGGACGATCGCCGCGGCGACGGTCGCGAGCAGAAGCAGAAGGGTCGTGAACGGCCAGGGGCTGAACATCCCCGGCAGGGTCGGCCGGTTCGCATAGGCGACCGGATCGGCGTGCCAGGCGAAATGGCTGGTCAGCGAATCGTGGATTCCGGCGCCGGTCCAGATGCCGAGCAGGAACACGAATATCCGATAGGCGGCCCGGCCGAATGCGCTCATCATCGTCTCCCCCGTTTCGGCACGCTTAGCATGGCCGGACCGGCCGGCGAAACGGACGCTTCGACGGGGCCCAGACATAAGGGAAGGGGAGGAGATCGACGCCGGGGCGCTGAAGGCGCTCGTTCACGAGGCCGTTGCGGCGAATTCGCGCGAGGGGGGCTGAGCCGCGCGCCGTGGGCCGGAAAGTCACAACCTGGACGGGAATCGAGGCAAATTTTCACCGTGACTTTCCGTTCAGGCCGCGCAACGCGCGCCGGCGCCGCATTTCCTGCCGGTAGAGCCGCAATACCGCGTCATTGTCAGGGGAATGCCGGGTCGCGACGTGCTTGCCGCCGCGCATGATCGGCTTCAAGCTGCCGTAAACCATGCGGTGCCTGAGCAGCTCATGTGTGGACATCGGGGCAGCCGGACGCCGGGCCAGGACGGAGTCCCACGCCGCGGCGAAGCTTCCGGCTCCGGGCTTGTCGCGAAGCCGGTAAGCGCTCTCCCGGGACTTGCCGACATGCCGGGCGGCGGCGGCAACCGATCCGCACTCGGCGAGATGGCCGAGGAAATCCGACTGACGGCCTGGAGTCCAGCCGTCGCGGCGGTAGCGCAACGGCACCGGGGTAAAGGCCGGAACCCGGCGGCGGGACGGCGAGTCGCTCATGCCCGGAATTAGAACATAAAAAGAACAAAAAGGCAAGGCCGAGCGACGTCGGCGACTTCTAGAGCAGCTGGGTCAGGCTCAGGCCGTTGCCGTCGGGATCGTTGAAGAAGGCGACCTTGCAGGTAGAGTCCGGAGCGGTCCAGATGCCGCGTTCGTCCTGGCCCAGCCCTTCGTAGACGTTCATCGTCACTCCTTTCGCGGCCAGTCCGGCCACCGCCGCCTCAATATCCGGCACTTCCCAGCCGAGCACCGGATGGGGCGGCGCGGAATAGCCTGGGACCTCGGTGAGCCGAAGAGTGACTCCGGCGAGGTCGAACAGGGCCGCGAAGCCGTCGTCGCCCTTTCGGGGGAGGCCGAGCGTGTCGGCGTAGAAGGGCTCGGAAGCCTTGCGGTCGGCGGTGGCGATCATGGCGACGGGGCGGGACTGGGCGAGCGGCATGGCGGGTCTCCTGCGGGCGTTCGTGGGATGAACATGGCGCAGGGGGCGGTGTAAAAGCTATCGCCCCGATGGGTGATTCAGCGACCCCGGACCGCCTAATCGTCGCCGATATGGTCCTCGTGCTTGACGACCGGCGGCGGGGCGGTGGCCACGTATCGCGCCAGACCGTCCCAATCGGGATCGACGAGCAGGT
>DASVUW010000162.1:0-5567 GCA_036386845.1 Allosphingosinicella sp.
GAGCGCAACCTTCCGGTCGAGGATCGCTACAAGAATTTCAACCGGCCTTTCGCGTCGCCGATCCTCGTCGCCGACCAGGTCCATGGCGGGGGCGACAATGTTCCGGGGGTTCAGACCATCGCCTTCAACCTGCCCAACGACGAGCGCGTTCGAGAAGCGAAGGGGGCGAAGAAGGTGATCCTCGCCAACGTGCTGGGGGCCAAATACGACCGGATCCTGGCGCCGATGGCGGGGCTGGTCCTGGTCCCGGACCAGGCGCGGCTGGTGACGAAGAAGTACATGACCCAGGAGACCCTGTTCCACGAGCTGTCGCACAGTCTCGGGCCGGGACCGATAAATGTCGGCGGGCGGCGGACGACGGTCAATGCGGAGCTGAAGGACCAGTACAGCGCCAGCGAGGAGGCCAAGGCCGACGTCATGGGCCTCTATAACATCCTCTACATGATGAAGCGCGGCGAGCTTCCCGCGGCGGAGCGCGAGCAGGCCCTGGCGACCTATTTCGTCGGGATATTCCGGGCGGTCCGCTTCGGGACCGACGAGGCGCACGGCCGCGGCGCAGCGATGCAGTACAGCTATCTGAAGGAGAAGGGCGCTTTCCGGTGGGACGACCGGGCGGACCGTTTCCGAGTCGATTACGATCGGATGGAGGCGGGGCTTCGCGAGCTTCTGGCGGAGCTGGTCCGGCTTCAGGGCAAGGGCGACTATGCCGGGACCAAGGCGTTCTTGGAGCGCCACGCCAGGCTGGACGAGCAGGCCCGTGCGGTGCTGGCGAAGACCGCCCATATCCCGACCGACATCCAGCCCGTCTATCCGATGAAGGTTTAGGGGCTGCGGGGAGGTCGACCGTTTAAATCCTCCCCGGCATTTGCCGGGGAGGGGGACCAGGCGAAGCCTGGTGGAGGGGCCTCCCCGAGTCCGAAGAACCCCTCCACCGCGCTTCGCGCGGTCCCCCTCCCCCGGAAATCCGGGGGAGGATTTTAGAGATAGGAGTAAGAATGAACTATCAGTCTCTCGTCGACGAGGTTCTCGCCGACGTCTCCGCCTACAAGGGGCAGGGGAATGTCGCGTCCTACATCCCGGCCCTGGCGCAGGCCGATCCGAACAAGCTCGGCCTCGCTCTCGTCCTCGAGGACGGGTCGAGCTATGTCGCCGGCGACGCCGACGAGCCTTTTTCGATCCAGAGCATCTCCTACGTTTTCGCGCTGTGCCTTGCACTTCACCATGTCAAAGCCTCGCTTTGGAACCATGTCGGACGCGAGCCGGCAGGGTCGCCCGCCAACTCGATCCTTCAGCTCGAAATGGAGAAAGGCCGGCCCCGCAACCCGATGACGAGCGCTGGAGCCCTCGTCGTCTGCGACCAGCTGGTGGGAGCCGCCGGAGGCGCCGACGCCGCGGTGGGGGAGCTGGTCGGCTTCCTTCGCGAGCGCTGCGGAAGCGAGACGGTGGCGATCGACGAGAGCCTCGCAATGTCCGAATCGCGCGCGGGCGCCTTCAATCGAAGCCTCGCCCATTTCATCGCCGCCTTCGGCAATCTGAAGGCTCCGGTCGATCAGGTGCTGTCCGCTTATTATAGGCAATGCTCGGTGGCGATGAGCTGCCGCCAGCTGGCCCAGGCCGCCTTGTTCCTGGCCTTCGACGGAGTCGACCCGCGCACCGGCGACGCGATCACCATCGCCTCCCGATCTCGCCGGATCAACGCCTTGATGCTCACCTCCGGTCATTACGACAATAGCGGCGATTTCGCCTTCCGGGTCGGCCTTCCCGGCAAGAGCGCGATGAGCGGCGGGCTTCTCGCCATCATCCCCGGCCACGGCGCCGCCTGCGCCTGGTCGCCGGGCCTCAACTCGGCCGGGACGTCGCTTGCCGGCGCCATGGCGCTGGAGCGGCTGGCGGAACGGACGGGCTGGTCGATCTTCGTTTAGTTTTGCCTCCCCATCGCCAGATGGGGAGGGGACCACCCGAAGGGTGGTGGAGGGGTAGAAGGCGAGGCTGGAGAGTTCCTAGCGCAAACTTCGCAGTCTTCGGCAGCTACCCCTCCACCATGCTACGCATGGTCCCCCTCCCCGGCTTCGCGCGGGGAGGCAAATGCGCTAAACCTCCCCGATGCTCACCGCGCTCCTGCTCGCTGCCGCCGTGCCGGCGCCGCCCGCCTGCCCCATCGAGAGGGCCGTCTACCGGCTGAAGGCCGATCCAAAATTCACCGTCGGCTTCGCCCGCCAGGACCGACGCGACTCCGGCGTCTCCGATCTCGTCCTCTGGCTGAACACGCCCAAGCGCACCTACTGGTTCGCGTTCGGATCCCCCAACGGCTACGGCGGCACCTACCTGAACCCGGAGCTCGACCCGCGAGTGTCGGTCAGTCTCTCGGACGACGGGGAGCGCGACGCCGCGGAGAGGATGCAGTCGCCCGATCCGCTCAACCTCGAGTTCGACGCATTCCGAGCCGATCTCGCCGCCTTCAAGGCGCCGCCCCGATCGAGCGACCGGCCGCCTGCGCTGCTCTTCGCTCGCGGCCTCGGTCCGGCGCTCTGGTACGGCCCGTCGACTCTCGCCGGCAACGATCCCACGGCCGAGCGGGAGGGGATGCCGATCGGACTGTTCGTCGCGGCCGGATGCGGGGGGCCGCCCCGGAAAAAATAATTTCCGAGCCGTGATCCAAAACAGCCGCGGCTTCCGTCCAAGCTTCGAAACCGGGGAAGGGCCTCGGGGGATCGAGGAGCTTCGAAATGCCTGCAACGGAAATGATCGTCACAATGGCCGTAGGATTGTTTTTCCTGCTCGGCTTCATCTTCATCCTGCGCCTCATCCAGGCCTGGATGGTCCACAAGACGCTGCGCGAGGCGATCGGCAAGGACTCGGCCCATGTCGGAGGCCTGGTCGACCGGATCGGGCGGTACGACTCCGGCGGGGCGCGGGCCGGCTCCGGCGACGACCGGACCGGGCTGATCCTGTTGGCTCTCGGCGCCGCCACCGCCGGCTTCTCGCTGATCGCTGGGGAGGTGGAGTGGCTGCGCTACGGCCTCGGCGCAGCCTTGTTCCCGGCCCTGGTCGGAGCCGCTCTACTCATCCGATATCGCATGCAAAGCCGTTCGGCCGGGCCGGACGATGCCGCCGGAGCGTGAGGCCGATGAGGTCCTCTGCCGCCGCGCCGCGCAGGGAGACAAAGACGCCTTCCGCCTGCTCGTGGAAACCCACGAGCGGCGGTTGCGCGCTTTCCTCGCCCAGCTCGGCGGTTCGGACCTGGGCGACGAGCTCGCACAGGAGACCTTCATCAAGGCATGGCAGTCGCTGCCCGGCTTTCGCGGAGAGGCCAAATTCTCCTCCTGGCTGTGCGGGATCGGCTGGCGCCTGTTCCTCGACCATCGTCGGCGGCAGCGCAGCGACGCGCGCAAGCTCGAGGCGGCGGGCCAGCTCGCGGAGTCGGTCGCCGCTCCGGGGACGGCCGACCGGCTCGATCTGGCGCGGGCCCTCGCCGCGCTCGATCCGGTCGAGCGGGCGGCGCTGGTGCTGTGCGAGGGTCATGGCTGGTCGCACGGAGAAGCGGCGGAGATATTGCGGATACCGCTCGGCACCCTCAAGGGCACCGTCCGGCGGGCAAAGCAGAAATGCCGGGAGCATTTGAAGTGACGGACATCGACGATCGCGGATTCGACCTGTTGCTGGGAGAGGCCCTGGCGCCGCCCGAAAGGCCCGCGGACCGGGGCTTCGTGCTCCGGGTCGAGCGCGGGGTGGCAGAGGCGGAGCGCTATCGGCGCCGCCGCGCGGGCTTGTTGCGGCAGCTGGCGAGCGAGGCGCTGGCGCTGGGCGCGGTGGCTTCGAGCCTGGCGTACATTGCCCAGGCGCCGCAGGTGCGCGAGGCGCTGGAGCGAGCGCCGGAGTTGGCCTGGCTGACGCTGCCGGCCCTGTTCCTGTTCTGGGCGCTCGTGCGGGCGCGAGGCGGGGTACTGGCCTGACCCGTCATGCCAGCGAAGGCTGGCATCCCAGGGGGTGAAAGCCGCTGAGCCTTTCACCCGCCGGGTCCCAGCCTTCGCTGGGACGACGCGCAACCAGACTAGCGCCCACCCCTACCGTACGTGCTATGGGCCCGCCATGGCCGACGGCGAGACCGCTTTGCTCCTTGCCCGCGCGCAGTTCGCCTTCACCGTGTCGTTCCATTTCATCTTCCCGGCCTTCTCGATCGGGCTCGCGAGCTACCTTGCGGTTCTCGAGGGGCTGTGGCTGGCGACCGGAAAAGCGCGCTACCTCGCGCTGTTCCGCTACTGGCTGAAGATCTTCGCAATCGCCTTCGCCATGGGCGTCGTCTCCGGAGTCGTCATGTCCTACCAGTTCGGCACCAACTGGTCGGTCTTCTCCGACCGCGCCGGGCCGATCGTCGGGCCGCTCATGGCTTATGAGGTTCTTACCGCCTTTTTCCTTGAGGCCGGGTTCCTTGGAGTGATGCTGTTCGGGCTCGAGCGGGTCGGCAAGAAGCTCCACTTCGTCGCAACGCTGATGGTAGCGGTGGGGACGGCGATGTCCGCTTTCTGGATTCTCAGCGTGAACAGCTGGATGCAGACTCCCACGGGGTGGACGATGAACGCGCAAGGGCAGTTCGTGCCGGCGGGAAGCTGGCTCGATATCGTCTTCAACCCGAGCTTCCCTTACCGGCTCGTCCACACCGTCCTGGCCGCGTACCTGACGACGGCGCTTGTCGTCGGAGCGGTGGGCGCGTGGCACCTGCTGAAGGGCCGCGACAACAAGGCCGTCCGCACCAGCTTCTCCATGGCGATGTGGATGGCGGCCCTGGTGGCACCGGTTCAGATCTTCGTCGGCGACCTGCACGGGCTCAACACCCTCGAGCACCAGCCCGCCAAGATCATGGCGATGGAAGGGCATTTCGAAAGCTACGAGAAGGGCGCCCCGCTGATCCTGGTCGGGCACCCCGACCGGGCGGCGGAGAGGACCCGGGTCCTGATCGAGATCCCGAAGCTGTCCTCGATCATCCTCAAGCACGATCCGGACGCACCGCTCGCCGGCCTCAAGACGATCCCGAAGGCCGACCGGCCGCCCGCGGAGATCGTCTTCTGGTCGTTCCGGATCATGGTCGGCCTAGGCTTGCTGATGTTCGCTCTCGGCCTGTGCAGCCTGCTGGCACGGCTTCGCAAGCGGCTTTACGTCTGGCGCTGGCTTCACCGCTTCGCGGTGGCGATGGGGCCGGCGGGGTTCGTCGCCGTCATTGCGGGCTGGGTGACGACGGAGGTCGGACGGCAACCCTGGGTGATCTACGGGCTGCTCCGGACGAAGGACGCCGTGTCGCCGATCGCTGCGCCCGGGGTCACGGGGTCGCTGATCGCCTTCGTCATCGTCTATTTCGCCGTGTTCGGGGCGGGGACCTGGTACATCCTCCGGCTGATGGCGAAGGCGCCGGAGGAGGGGGACGGGCAGGAGCCGAGGACTCCGATCCGGACGGCGGGGGTGACTCCCGCGGCGGGCATCGGGAGGGGCGGATGAGCGCCTTCTTAGCCTCCCCGCGCGAAGCGGGGGGAGGGGGACCACACGAAGTGTGGCGGAGGGGTAGCGGCCCGAGG
>DASVUW010000163.1:0-7731 GCA_036386845.1 Allosphingosinicella sp.
TACCCCTCCACCACGTTTCACGTGGTCCCCCTCCCCATGCTTCGCATGGGGAGGACAAATCAGCCCATCATCGACCGCCAGTAGATGGCGAAGCCGACGAACAGGAAGCCGAACAGAGCCATGATCAGGTAGATCGGCCCCGGCCTCGCCGTCTCGAGCACGCATTCCCCGGGATTTGCCGGATTGTGGCGCACCGTCAGAGCCGTCCCCGCCGGATAGGCCGCGAGCGCCGCCTCCGCCTTTTTGCGGCTGGCGAATCGGTAATTGCCGAATCGGATCCTTCGGCCGGTCAGCTCGCGGCCCGCGACGGTATAAGCGTAGGAGACGACGGGGTTGTACCAGGTGGTCGTGCCGCCCTCCCGATCCGTCGATTCCTCTTCGATCACCTCGCTCGAAACCACCCGCCCGGCCGCCACCGGCCAAGTCTCGGCCGCCTTCGCTTTGCCGGCCGCCCGGAAATGGGCGTAGCCGAAGCCGGCTATCCACAGGATGCCGAGGGCAAGCATTCCGAAACCCACATATTCCATTGAAAACCCTCCCTGGTTCCGCCTCATTGAGCATCGCGGTCCGCCCGGAGTAAAGGCCCCGACTCAAGGAGAAAGCGATGCTGAAGCTCGTTCTGGGACTGCTGATATTGCTTGGTGCCGGAACTGCGGCCGCCCAGCCGGATTATGCCGCGCGGCTCAAGGAAGGCGATGTCGTCCTGCGCGACTTCCGATTCGGCACCGGCGAGCGGATGGCCGGGCTCAGGATCCATTATGCGACGCTCGGGACTCCGCGGCGCGACTCCACGGGCGCGGTGACCAACGCGGTGATGGTGCTTCACGGCACCGGCGGCAGTGGCCGGCAATTCCTTCAGCCGCAATTCGCGAACGAGCTGTTCGGGCCGGGCCAGCCGCTCGACCTCGCCCGCTATTACGTCATTCTCCCGGACGGCATCGGCCACGGCAAATCCTCGAAGCCCAGCGACGGGGAGCGGATGCGTTTCCCCAAATATGATTATGACGACATGGTCGAAGCTCAGCGGCGGGTGCTGGCCGAGGGCCTGGGGGTGACCCGCCTCAGGCTGATGATGGGCACCTCGATGGGGTGCATGCACATCTTCGTGTGGTCGCAGAAGCATCCCGATTTCGCGCGCGCACTGATGCCGACGGCCTGCCTCCCGACCGGGATTGCCGGCCACAACTGGATGTGGCGCAAGCTGGCGGTCGACGGGATAAGGAGCGACCCGGCTTGGGCGGGCGGGGATTATACGGCCCAGCCGGTCCAGGGGCTTCGAACCGCGGTGAGCGTCCTCCAGATCGCGGGCTTCGCGCCCCTCTACCTGCAAAAGGCCTATCCGACCCGCGAGGCGGCCGATGCCTATATCCTTGACCGGGTCGCCAAGGATCTTCCGACCCGGGACGCCAACGACCTCATCTACCAGCTCGAAGCCTCGCGCACCTACAATCCCTGGCCGAGGCTGGAGCGTATCAGGGCGCCGATGACCTGGGTCAACTCTGCCGACGACTTCATCAACCCGGCCGATTACGGGATCGCCGAGGACGCGGCGCGTCGGCTCAAGACGGGCCGCTACATCCTGATCCGCGCCACTTCTGATACGCGCGGCCACGGGACGCATACGTGGGCGAAATTCTGGCGGCAGGAGTTGATCGACCTGCTTGCGCGGACGGAAGGATGATCGTCGCCCCAGCGAAGGCTGGGGCCCCGGCGGGTGAAAGGCTCGGCGCCTGTTCTCGCTGGGGCCCCAGCCTTCGCTGGGGCGACGGTTCGGCCTTAGCTTCGCCGCGTTCCAGAGCTATATCGCCCGCATGCAGGAGACCCTCCGCTCCCTAGTCGAGGCCGAGCTTGCCGAGCCGGTCGACCCTCGCGTCAGGGCGATGGCCGCGGCGGTGGCGGCCCAATATCCGGGCGCGGCCCGGGCGGTGCTCTTCTACGGCTCGTGCCTGCGGCAGCGCGAGCTCGATGGGCTGATGCTCGATTTCTACCTGATCGTCTCCGACTATGGCTCCGCTTACGGGCGGAGCTGGCGGGCGCCGGCCAACCGGCTGATCCCGCCGAACGTCTTCCCTTTCGAGCATGACGGGCTCGTCGCCAAATATGCGGTGCTGAGCGAAGCGGACTTCGAGCGGCTGAACGGGCCCGAGCCCCTGTCCGTATCGGTCTGGGCGCGGTTCGCTCAGCCTTCCCGGCTGGTGTGGAGCGTCGGTCCCGCGGCGGCGGCGCGAACGGTCGGGGCCGTCGCCGGGGCGGCTCCGACCCTGCTCGGCGAGGCCCGACCGATGTGGGACGGCGGCGACCCCCTCGACCTGTGGCGCTGCGCCTTCACCCTGACCTATTCGGCCGAATTGCGGGCCGAACGGCAGGGACGTCCCGCCTCGGTGGTCGACGCGGAGCCCGAGCGCTACCGCCTGTTCACCGGTCCGGCGCTGGCCGCGGCCGGGCTCGACCTCGACGCGCCGGTACCCGAAGCGGAGCGGCGGCGGGCACGCGGGCGATGGGCGGCGCGGCGGCGCGCGGGCAAGGTTCTGACTGTGCTTCGACTGGTAAAGGCCAGCGGCACCTATGCCGGCGGGATCGACTACCTCGCCTGGAAGATAAACCGCCACGCCGGCACCAGGATCGAGATCAAGCCCTGGCAAAGGCGATGGCCGCTCGTTGCCGCTATCGGCCTCCTGCCGCGGCTGCTGAGGCGGGGGGCCATTCGTTAGGCCGGCGGGCGAGCGCTCCCGCGACAGCGGCCGCCAGCGCTGCGACGGTGAAGGGCTTCCTCAATATATCGTGTCCGCTAAGCTCCTCGCTTCCGGCTTCCCCCACGTAGCCGGTGACGTAGAGGATCGCGGTCGAAGGCCAGCGCGCTGTGGCTTCGCGGACCAGCTCGGGCCCCGTCATTTCCGGCATCATGATGTCGGTGATGACGAGCTCGATTCGTCCGGCTTCGCGCTCCAATATCTCGAGAGCCTCGCGGCCGCCCGCGCAGGCGATCGGCCTGTAGCCGAGCTCCTCGAGCGCTCCGACGGTCGAGCGGCTGACTCGGGGATCGTCCTCGACGACGAGGATCGCGGTGCCCGCCTCCCCGAGCGCGGCTTCGTCCAGGCCTGGGGCCGGGCTCGCGGCCGATTCCACCTGCTGGCTCGAGCGCGGCAGATAGAGGGACACGGTGGAGCCGACACCGACGGCGGATTCGATCACTACGTCGCCGCCCGATTCGCGCGCGAAGCCGAAAATCTGGCTGAGGCCGAGGCCGGTGCCCTTGCCGACCGGCTTGGTGGTGAAGAAGGGTTCGAAGACGCGCTCCAGCACTTCGGGCGACATTCCCGAACCGGTGTCGGAAACGCTGATTCGGACATAGTCGCCCGCCGCGAGCTCGCCGACCTGACCCGCCGGGAGCGCGACATTCTCGACATGGATGCCGAGCTGGCCCTCGCCTTCCATCGCGTCGCGCGCGTTGACGGCGAGGTTGAGGATCGCGTTCTCGAGCTGGTTGGTGTCGACGCTGACGTTCCAGGTCTCGTCGGGGAAATGGGTGCGGACCGTGATCCGCTCGCCGATCGAGCGGTCCACCAGGTCGAGCATGCCTTCGACGAGCCCGGCCGGAGCGACGGCGACAGGGAGCAAAGGCTCGGCCCGTGCGAAGGCGAGCAGCCGGCGGGTCAGCGCCGCGGCCCGGGTCGCCCCCTCCATCGCATTGTCGAGGTGGAACTCGACCTCCCGGCGGCGGCCCGTGAGCTTGCGGCGCGCAAGGTCGAGGCCGCCGACGACGACGGCGAGCATGTTGTTGAAGTCGTGGGCGATGCCGCCCGTAAGCTGGCCCACCGCCTCCATCTTCTGGACCTGGCGAAGCTGCGCCTCGGCGGCCTCGCGCTCTGCCGATTCCGCCTTGAGCTGCTCATAGGCCTCGCTGAGCTCGCGAGTCCGCTCGCGCACCGCCTCCTCGAGCTGGCGGGCCCGGCTCGCCTCGCTGTCCGCCTCGCGAAGCGCCGCAAGCCTCTCGCTGATCGCCCTGAAGGCGAGCCAGCCGATCACGATCGCCCCTAGCCCGATCAGAACCGCGGCCCAGCCCAGCCACTCGGTGAGCTGATCGGAGCGGCTGCTCGAGAGGCGGGTGGCGCTCATGCGCTGGCGCAGATCCTCGCGTTCCGCAGTCGCGATCTGGGCGAGCGTGTTGCGAAGCTGCTGGCCCGTCGGGCTCAGCGCCGCTCCGTAGAAAAGCGCTAGGCCGCCGCTGCCGCGCTTCGCCTGGGCGGCGACGGCCGCGGGAGCGAGCTCGCGGCCGCGCGTTTCGAACAGTTTCTCCAGCGACTCGACCCGGGCGAGCTGTTCCCTGTTGCCTCGAACCTGCCGCCTGAGCTCCGCGATGAGCTGCCGCGCCTGACGCCATTCCGCGCCGTAGACGCTTCCGCTGGTGGCGACGTCCTCGTCGAGGACATAGCGGCCGAGCGCGGCCTCGGCCCGGGCAATGGTGCCGTCGACCGTCCGGGTCAGGAGCATGACGTCGTAGCTGTGGCGCTCGGAGGCCAAAGCTCGGTCCCGGACCTCGTTCGAAGAGGTGACCATCAGCATCAGCGCGACGAGCAGCAGCGCCGCAAGCACGGCCCCCGCGCTCGCCAGCACTCCGCGCCATGCCCCGGAAGTCCTTTCCTCGGACATGGCGTACATGTCCTCGCCCGCCATGACGTCGAGTCTAGACCGAGCGGGGAGGGGATGGAAAGAAGGTTCCAGGGCGCCCGGCTCGGTTCGGCGCGCTTTGGGGGAAGGTGGTCGTGCCTCGGCTGCCCTCCCTGTCAAGGGAGGGGCCGAGGGTGGGTCCGCCGAAGGCGGCCGACACTCCGACATCTGGAAAGTCTCGCTGCGCTCGCCTACCCACCCCCAGCCCCTCCCTTGCAGGGAGGGGGGCAGGAGCCCGCCTTGAACGAACCCCAATCCGTCTCCCTCGCCGAGGCCACCCGAGTCTGGGCGAAAATCGCCCTGCTGAGCTTCGGCGGGCCGGCGGGCCAGATCGCCCTGATGCACCGGGTGCTCGTCGAGGAAAGGCGGTGGATCGGGGAAGCGCGGTTCCTGCACGCGCTCAATTACTGCATGCTCTTGCCCGGTCCCGAAGCGCAGCAGCTCGCGACCTATATCGGCTGGCTCATGCATCGCACCAAAGGCGGGCTGATCGCAGGCATCCTGTTCGTTCTGCCCGGTTTCGTGGCGATCATGGTCCTTTCCTGGATCTATGCCGCTGCGGGCAACGTCGGAGCGGTGGCGGCGCTGTTCTTCGGGCTCAAGGCGGCGGTGCTCGCCATCGTGGCCGAGGCGGTTCGCCGGATCGGGTCGCGCGCGCTTCGCAACAACGTGCTGCGCGGGATCGCCGCGGCGGCCTTCGTCGCCATCTTCTTCTTCGGAGTGATGTTTCCGCTGATCGTGCTGCTCGCCGGGGTGATCGGCTATCTGGGCGCGCGGCGGGGCTCCAGCGCCTTCAGCGGCGGCGGGCACGGTCCTGAGACGCCGGGGGCGACCATGCTGGGCGAGCGAATTCCGACCCATGCCGCGCCGAGCCTTCGCTGGGCGCTTCGAATTTCGGCGGTCTTCCTGCTGCTGTGGCTCGGACCGCTGGCGATATTGTTCGCGACGGCCGGCCCGGACAGCGTCTTCAGCAAGATCGCCCTGTTCTTCTCGCAGATGGCGGTGGTGACCTTCGGCGGTGCCTATGCCGTGCTCGCTTACGTCGCCCAGCAGGCGGTCGAGACCTATGGCTGGCTGGCGCCGGGCGAGATGCTCGACGGCCTCGGTATGGCCGAGACGACCCCGGGGCCGCTAATCATGGTCACCCAGTTCGTCGGCTTCATGGGCGCCTATCGCGACCCGGGCGGGCTTCATCCGATGGTTGCGGGGACCCTGGGCGGCCTCCTCACGACCTGGGTGACCTTCACGCCCTGTTTCCTGTGGATCTTCCTCGGGGCGCCGTTCGTGGAGAGGCTGCGCGACAATCGGGCGCTCAGCGCCGCACTGTCGGCGATCACGGCGGCGGTGGTCGGGGTGGTCCTGAACCTGGCGGTCTGGTTCGCGCTTCATACGCTGTTCCGCGACGTGCGGGAGGTGGAGGCGGGGCCCATGAGCTTCGACCTCCCCGTTCCGGCCAGCGTGGACCTCGCCGCCTGCGCCCTCGCGGCCGCCGCCCTGATCGCGACGTTCCGCTTCAAGCTGGGCGCTCCGGCGGTGCTGGCGGGGTGCGCGGCCGCGGGGATGCTGTGGTGGGCGGTGGGGGCTCGGTGAGTTCCCCTCCCTGGAAGGGAGGGGTTAGGGGTGGGTCCGCCGAAGGCGGTCGAAACACCGGGGCAGGAAAAGGCTCGCTTCGCTCGCCTGCCCACCCCCAGCCCCTCCCTTCCAGGGAGGGGGGCGCCCCGCGTCTAGTGAAGGATTCCCGTCGCCTTGCCCGCACTCTCGAACATGGCCAGGATCTGGGTGACCTGCTCTTCGGTGTGATCGGCGCAGAGGGAGCAACGCAGCAGGTACATCCCGGCGGGGGTCGCGGGCGGGCGGGCCATGTTGACGTAGACCCCGGCTTCGAGGAGCGCCTGCCACATTCGGACGGTCCTGTCCTGATCCGGCAGGAGGATGGCGATGATCGCCGACTGCGCTTCCGGCGTGGCGAGGTCGAAGCCGAGGTCGCGAAGCCCCTTGTGGAGGCGGCGGCTGTTCTCCCACAGGTGCTGGCGCTTGTTTCCGGCGAACTTCAGCTTGCGGATCGAGGTCGCGGCGGTGGCGACGACGCTGGGCGGAAGCGAGGCGGTGAAGACGTAGGGGCGGCAGACGAGCCGGAGCACTCCGAACTTGGGATGGTTGGAGACGACGAAGCCGCCCACCGTCCCGACCGACTTCGAAAAGGTCCCGACGACGAAATCGACCTGGTCCGAGACCCCGGCTTCCTCGAAGACGCCGCGTCCGTTCGGGCCGAAGAAGCCCATTCCGTGCGCTTCGTCGACGACAACCATCGCACCGTGCCGCTTGGCGACTTCGACCATCTCCTTCAGCGGAGCGATGTCGCCGAGCATCGAATAGACGCCTTCGAGGACGACGAGCCTTCCGCCGTCGGCCGGGAGGCGCCCGAGGCGCTTGTCGAGATCCTCGACATTGTTGTGGCGGAAGCGGACGATCTGGGCGTCGCCCAATTTGCAGCCGTCGTAGATGGAGGCGTGGCTGTCGGCGTCGAGGATGATGTAATCCTCCTTGCCGGCCAAGGTCGACATCAGTCCGAGATTGGCCTGGTAGCCGGTCGAGAAGACCATGGCGTGGCGAGTGCCGTAAAAGTCCTTCAGCGCCTCCTCGACCTCCACATGCCCCTGGTAGGTGCCGTTCAGGACCCGGCTTCCGGTGGTGCCCGAGCCGTAGGAATCGAGAGCCTGCTTGCCCGCCTCGATCACGTCGGGATCGAAGGTCATGCCCATATAATTGTAGGTGCCGAGGAGGATCGTCTCCTTGCCCTTGACGATCGCGCGCGTGGGCGAGAGCACCTTCTCCATGACCAGACCGAACGGGTCGCGCACGCCTGTGTCGAGCAGCGTGTCGCGCTCGGCGATCAGGGCGTCGAACTTCGAGAAGAGGTCACGGCCGACCGTCTGGCCGGCCGGCTCGACGGCCGGGTCCATCGGATTGGCGTCGGCTTCGGTCATCGATTTGCCTCCCCATCGCAAGATGGGGAGGGGGACCAGGCGAAGCCTGGTGGAGGGGTACGAGGCGCAGGCCTGT
>DASVUW010000164.1:0-15784 GCA_036386845.1 Allosphingosinicella sp.
ACTGCTTCACCGGGGGTGCAGGGCCAATTGCGAAGCGCGGCAGATGGCCTCTGAAGGCGTCAAAGTCAACCTCGACAGGGGTTTGGCGGCCGTTAAAGGGAGGCCATGAGCTCTGAAAGAACCGCTCCGCAGGCCTGCACGACGATGTCCGAGGTCCGCCACGGCGTCGACCGGCTCGACGAGGAGATCGTCCGACTGATCGGCGAGCGCTTCCGCTACATGGACGCCGCCGCCCGGATCAAGCCGGACCGGGACGCGGTTCGGGACGAGGAGCGCAAGGCCCAGGTGCTCGCCAACGTGGCGAGGCTGGCGGGGGAGCATGACGTGCCCGGGGAAGCAGCGGCCGAGCTGTACGAGCGGCTGATCGAGGCTTCCATCGCCTATGAGTTTCGCCGCTTCGACTCGACGCGGGGCTAAGCATATTCCTCCTCTCCCGTCCTTACGGGAGAGGAGGGGCCCAAGCCGAAGGCTTGGGAGGTGAGGGTCTGTACGCCGGACTCAGCAAGACCCTCACCTCCCACCGCTTCGCGGCGGGCCCCTCCTCTCCCGCGAAAAGCGGGAGAGGGGTTCGCTCAGCCCCGCCGCCGGGGGTGAACGAGGGTCCGGACGATCCCGCGCATCGCCTGCACCTCGCGGGTCGACCAGCCTGCCTTGGTCAGGATGGTGCGGATCGTGTGACGGGTGACGGGGGTGCGGTCGGGGGGGTAGAAATAGCCCGCTTCGACCAGGGCTTCGTCGAGCTGGCCGATGAGGCCCTCGAGCTGGTCGTGGCTGGCCCTCGGCTCGGCGGGGTCGCCCAGCGTCGGGACCGCCAGCGCTTCGTGCTTCGACCATTCGTAGGCGATCAGGATCACCGCCTGGGCGAGGTTGAGGGAGGTGAAATCCGGGTTGACCGGAACCGTGACGATCTTGCCCGCGACCGCAACCTCGTCCGTCTCAAGCCCCGACCGCTCGGCTCCGAACAGGATCGCGGAAGCCTCCTCCTTCGCCCGTATCTCGCGAGCCGCTTCCTCGGGGGTGACAACCGGCACGACCAGCCCGCGCTTTCGCACGGTTGTGGCGTAGACATGGGCGCAGTCGCCCACCGCCTCCGCCACCGTCCCGAACACCCGCGCCCGTTCCAAGACAATGTCGGCCCCCGAAGCGGCCGGTCCCGCAGACGGGTTGGGCCAGCCGTCCCGCGGCGCCACCAGCCTCAGGTCGGCAAGCCCGAAATTGAGCATGGCCCTGGCGGCCTTGCCGATATTCTCGCCCAGCTGCGGCCGGACGAGGACGATCGCCGGCGGCCGGCTCACTCCTGGCCGGCTTCGCCGACCGAGCCCGCGAACTCCTCGAAATCCCTCGCCTCGGTGAAATCCTTGTAGACGCTTGCGAAGCGGATGTAGGCGACGGGGTCGAGTGCCTTCAGGCCGTCCATCACCAGCTCGCCGATCCGGGTCGACTCGATCTCGCTGTCGCCGCTGGTCTCGATCTGGCGCTGGAGGGAGGAGACGAGGCGGTCGATCCGCTCCTGCGAAACCGGCCGCTTGCGGCAGGCGATGGCGATGGACCGCTCGAGCTTGGTGCGGTCGAACGGCTCGCGGCGGCTGCCCGCCTTCACCACCGTCAGGTCGCGGAGCTGCACCCGCTCGAAAGTGGTGAACCGGGCAGAGCACTCCTCGCACTGGCGGCGCCGGCGGATCGAGGCGCCGTCCTCGGTGGGGCGGCTGTCCTTGACCTGGCTGTTTTCATGGGAGCAGAAGGGGCAACGCATTCAGGGCTTCTTCTTGCCCTTGAGATAGGCGTAACCCGCGCCGGCCGCAGCGCCGATGATCGGCCCGACAAAGGGCACCGGAATCGCCACGACCGCGCCCAAGGCCGCCCACTTCGCCATGCTCTTTCCGAGCCGCTTCCCGTCATCGTTCATACCGCCGATCCGTCCTGGTAAATCGGGAAGCGGGCGCAGAGCTGGCGCACCCGGCCCTTGACCTCCGCCTCGACCCCGGCATTGCCCTCCGCGCCATTGTCGCGAAGCCCTTCGAGGACGTCGGCGACCATGTCGGCGATGTCGCGGAACTCTTGCGTGCCGAAGCCGCGCGTGGTTCCGGCGGGCGATCCGACACGGATCCCGCTGGTCTTGACCGGCGGCAGCGGGTCGAACGGAATCCCGTTCTTGTTGCAGGTGATCGACGCGCGCTCGAGCGCTTCGTCGGCGTCCCTGCCGGTGATCCCGAGCGGCCTCAGGTCGACGAGCGCGAGGTGGGTGTCGGTGCCGCCCGAGACGAGGTCCGCGCCGCGCTCCTTCAAGCGTCCGGCAAGCGCCTTGGCGTTGGCGATGACGGCCCGCGCATAGCTCTTGAATTCGGGCTGGAGCGCCTCGCCGAAAGCGACGGCCTTCGCGGCGATGACGTGCATCAGCGGCCCGCCCTGGAGGCCCGGGAAGACGGCCGAGTTGATCTTCTTGGCGATGGCCTCGTCGTCGGTCAGGACCATTCCTCCGCGCGGGCCGCGAAGCGTCTTGTGGGTGGTGGTGGTGACGACATGGGCGTGGCCGAAGGGGGAGGGGTGCTCGCCCGCGGCGACGAGGCCCGCGAAATGGGCCATATCGACCATGAAGACCGCATCCACCTCGTCGGCGATCGCCCGGAAGCGGGCGAAGTCGATATGGCGCGGATAGGCCGATCCGCCGGCGATGATCAGCCTCGGCTTGTGCTCTTTCGCGAGTGCCTCGACCTGATCGAAATCGATGAGGTCGTCTTCCCGCCGGACGCCATACTGGACGGCGTTGAACCACTTGCCCGACAAGGCCGGCTTGGCGCCGTGGGTGAGATGGCCGCCGGCGTCGAGCGACATGCCCAGGATCGTATCGCCGGGCTTGGTAAGAGCCAGCATCACGGCGCCGTTTGCCTGCGCGCCGCTATGCGGCTGCACGTTCGCAAAAGCGCAGTTAAACAATTGCTTGGCCCGCTCTATTGCGAGAGTTTCTACGACGTCTGACGGCGCGCAGCCCTGATAGTAGCGCCGCCCCGGATAACCCTCGGCATATTTGTTGGTCAGAACCGAGCCCTGCGCCTCCAGCACCGCCTTGGAGACGATATTCTCGGATGCGATGAGCTCGATCTGGTTCTGCTGCCGGTCGAGCTCGGCGGCGATCGCCTGTGCGACGGCGCCATCCGCCTCGCTGAGCCGGCCGGTGAAGAAGCCGGAATGCTGGACGTCTGCAAAATCGAAGGCGGAAGCGCTGCTCATGCATTTTCCCTGGCGAAGACGGGGTTGGAAAGCTTGTCGACCCGGCGCTGGTGGCGGCCGCCGCCGAACGGGGTTGCGAGGAACTGGTCGACGATGTCGCGCGCCGCCTCGATCCCGATAAGCCGGGCGCCCATGGCAATGACGTTGGAGTCGTTATGGTCGCGGGCCAGGCGGGCGGACAGCCCCTCGGAGACGAGGGCGCAGCGGCAGGCCGGATGGCGGTTGATCGAAATGGAGATGCCGATGCCCGTGCCGCACAGGGCCACGCCGCGCTCCACCTCTCCGGACGCCACCGCCTCCGCCATGCGGTAGCCGTAATCGGGATAGTCGACGCTGTCGGTCGAGGTCGTGCCGAGGTCTAGTATCTCGAAGCCGCCGGAGCGCAGATGCTCGATCAGAAGCATCTTCATCTCGAAGGCGGCATGATCGGCGACGATGGCGATGCGCTCGGCCACGGGAAGACTCCAGGAGGGGCAGGCGCTAATTCTAGGGGAGGCTTCCACAATTTGCCACTACGGATTGCGCACTGACCGTCCATCTTTCAGGCGATTAAGACAGGCTTGCCGTTCCGAGGCGCGGGGCGTAGCGGCGGGGGATGCGCTGTTTGATCCTGCTCCTGTTCCTCGCGGCCTGCGCCTCGGGGTCCCAGCCCGGGGCCGAGCTCGGCCGATGGGAAGCCCAGTCGAAGCGGGTGACGATCACCCGCGACGATTGGGGGATCGCCCATGTCCGCGGAAAGAGCGACGCCGACGCCGTGTTCGGGATGATCTACGCCCAGGCCGAAGACGACTTCAACCGGGTCGAAACCAACTATCTTACCGCGCTCGGCCGGACCGCCGAGGCGGAAGGGGAAAAGGCGATCTGGGCGGACCTGCGCGCCAGGCTCTACATGGATCCGGACGATCTCAGAGCCCGCTACGCCGCCAGCCCGGCCTGGCTCAGGCGGCTGATGGACAGCTGGGCGGACGGGTTGAACTATTACCTTGCCACCCATCCCGAAGTGCGCCCCCGCGCGATCAGCCGCTTCGAGCCCTGGATGGCGCTGAGCTTCACCGAGGGCAGCATCGGGGGCGACATCGAGCGGATCGACCTGAAGGCTCTGGAGGCTTTTTATTCGTCATCCCAGCGCAGGCTGGGATCCCGAGGGGTGAAAGGCGCTGAGCTTTTCACCCGCTGGGGCGACGGGACGGACCCGGAACCCCGCGGCTCCAACGGCTTTGCCATCGCCCCTTCGAACAGCGCGGACGGCCATGCGCTTCTTCTGATCAACCCGCACACCAGCTTCTTCTTTCGGTCCGAGCTTCAGGTTACGAGCGACGAGGGGCTGAACGCCTATGGCGCGGCCACCTGGGGCCAGTTCTTCATCTACCAGGGCTTCAACGAGCGTGCCGGATGGATGCACACGTCGAGCGGAGTCGACGTCGTCGACGAATTCCTCGAGACGGTCGAGCAGAAGGGAGACGACCTCTTCTACCGCTATGGCAACGAGCGCAGGCCCGTCGAGACCAAGACGGTGACGGTCGCCTACCGCCAGCCGGACGGAAGCATGGCCAGCCGCACCTTCCAGACCTACCGAACCCATCACGGCCCGATCGTCCGCGAGGCCGGCGGCAAATGGGTCGCCTTCGCGATGATGCACAAACCGGTCGAGGCGCTCCAGCAGTCTTTCCTTCGGACGAAGGTGCGCGACCACGATTCCTTCGCGAAGGTGGCGGAATTGAAGGCGAACTCGTCGAACAACACCATCTTCGCCGATGCCGAGGGCAATATCGCCTACCACCATCCGCACTTCATCCCGGTCCGCGACGACCGGTTCGATTATGCGAAGCCGGTGGACGGAAGCGATCCGCGCACGGACTGGCGCGGCCTCCACGCTTTGTCGGAAGCGCCGCGGGTTCTGAACCCGGCAAACGGTTGGATCCAGAACACCAACAATTGGCCCTACTCCGCGGCCGGCCCGAACAGTCCGAAGCAACGCGGCTTCCCCCGCTACATGGACACGTTCGGTGAGAACCACCGCGGCCTCGCCGCAATCCGGGTGCTGCAGGAGAAGCCGCGGCTTTCTCTCGAGGGCCTTCGGGATGCCGCCTACGATCCCTATCAGCCGGCTTTCGCCGAACTGATCCCCGGTCTGGTCGCGGCCTGGAAGGACCTGAAGGGCGACAACCGCCTCCGCTCGAAGCTTATGCGCCCGATCGATTTCCTTCGCTTGTGGGACTATCGTTGGGGCGAAGATTCGGTGGCGACCACCCTGGCGATGTTCTGGGCGGAGCCGCTTTACGAGGAGGCTCGCAAGGCCGGTCTGCCGCTCGGCGAGACGGTTTCGAGCATCGGCCGGCTGCCGGCCCGGCGCAGGCTCGAGGCGCTCGAGCAGGCGATGGACCGCCTGGTCCGCGAATTCGGCCGGTGGAACGTGGAATGGGGCGAGGTGAACCGCTTCCAGCGCCTGACCGGCGATATCGACCATCCCTTCTCCGATTCCGCGCCCAGCCTTCCGGTCGGCTTCACCTCGGGGCGCTGGGGCTCGCTGGCCTCGTTCGGAGCGGCCCCGAGGGACGGATCGAAGCGCTGGTACGGGACGAGCGGCAACAGCTTCGTCGCGGTGGTGGAGTTCGGCCCGAAGGTGCGGGCGAAGGCGGTGTCGGCGGGAGGCGAGAGCGGCCATCCGGGTTCGCCGCACTTCAACGACCAGGCCGAGCGCTACGCGAAGGGCGATCTGCGCGAAGTCTATTTCTATCCCGAGCAGCTCAAGGGGCGAACGAAGCGGGTGTACCGGCCGGGGAGGTGAATTGCCTCCCCATCGCGAGATGGGGAGGGGGACCAGGCGAGGCCTGGTGGAGGGGTAGTTGGCGCTGAACCTCGAGGTTCTCGCGCGATCCTCTGACTATCGAGCAGCTACCCCTCCACCACCCTTCGGGTGGTCCCCCTCCCCATGCTGCGCATAGGGAGGCAGGTTTAAGTGGCAAATCCGTCCGAGGCCCGGATCAGCCCATCCAGCACCTCCGGCTCGCTGAACAGATGGCCGCCGTGGACGATCTCCAGCTTCGCTTCCGGCCAGGCCTCGTGCAGGTCCCAGGCGGCGGCGGGCGGGGTGCACATGTCGTAGCGGCCCTGGACGATGACCGCCGGGATGTTCTTCAGCCGGCCGGCATTGGCGATCAGCTGGCCCTCCTCGAGCCACCCGCGATTGGCCATATAATGGTTCTCGATTCGGGCGATCGCGACGGCGAAATCGTCGCTGGTGTGCGCCGCGATCGTGGCCGGGCTGGGCAGGAGGGTGACGGTCTCCGCCTCCCACTGGCTCCAGGCCTTGGCGGCGGCCAGGCGCATCTCCGCGTCGTCGCCCGTGAGTCGCCGCTGATAGGCCGCGACCAGATCGTTCCGTTCGGCTTCCGGGATCGGCGCCAGGAAATCCCGCCACTTGTCGGGATAGACCTCTGAAGCACCGTAGCGGTACAGCCAGTCGAGCTCGGTCTGCCGGAAGGTGAAGATTCCTCGAAGCACGAGCTCGGTGACCCGCCCGGGATGGGTCTGCGCATAGGAAAGGGCCAGGGTCGAACCCCAGGAGCCTCCGAACACCATCCACCGTTCGTGGCCCGCCTGCTCCCTGAGCCGCTCGATGTCGCCGACCAGATGCCAGGTCGTGTTCGCCTCCAGGCCGGCATGGGGCGTGGACCGACCGCAGCCGCGCTGGTCGAAGAGGAGGATGTCGAAGCGCTCCGGATCGAACTGGCGCCGGTGATCCGGGCTGCAGCCGGCGCCCGGGCCGCCGTGGAGGAAGACGACAGGCTTGGCGCCCCGAGTGCCGCACCGCTCCCAGTAAAGGCTGTGGCCGTCGCCGACGTCGAGGCGGCCGCTCTCAAAGGGCTCGATCGGGGGATAGAGGGTGCGTAGCTCGGTCATGGCGGATTACTCCTGCGGTCCTGAGCCGTCATTGCGAGGAGCGCAGCGACGAAGCAATCCAGTTGAGCGCCTGTTTCACACGCAGTTCTGGATTGCTTCGCTACGCTCGCAAAGACGGGGTTGGTACCCTCAGAAGCTCATCTCGTCATAGATTCGGCTGACATCGCCCCGCCACTCGCCGCGATAGCGATCGAGCAGCATCTCCGCCGGGGTCGCCCCGCGGGCGACGATCTCCCGCAACGGATCGAGGAAGCCGCTCTCGCTGTCCCCGGCGCCGTTGAGCCGGGCGCGGGACCTGAGCCCCGCGTCGGCGATGGCGAGGATCCGGCCGGCCAGGTCGCGGAGCGGCTCGCCGGCGGGAGTGCGGGCGGCGAGACCGAGCCTTGGCACCTCGTCGCGAAGGCGCTGGCGCTCGTCCAGCGACCAGTGCCTCACCTCGTCCCACGCCGAATCGAGCGCAGACTGGTCGTAGAGCAGGCCGACCCAGAGGGCTGGGAGCGCGCAGATCTTGCTCCACCGCCCGCCGTCGGCGCCGCGCATCTCGAGGAAGCTCTTCAGGCGCACCTCGGGAAAGGCGGTGGAGAGGTGATCGGTCCAGTCGGAGAGCCGCGGCTTCTCGCCCGGAAGGACCGGGAGCTCGCCCTTGAGGAAGTCGCGGAACGAGAGGCCGGCGGCGTCGATATAGCGGCCGTCGCGGTAGACGAAGTACATCGGCACATCGAGCGCATAGTCGACATAGCGCTCGTAGCCGAAGCCCTCCTCGAAGACGAAGGGCAGCATCCCGGTGCGGTGAGGGTCGGTGTCGGACCAGATATGGCTTCGGAAGGAGAGGAAGCCGTTGGGCTTGCCTTCGGTGAAAGGCGAGTTGGCGAACAAGGCGGTGGCAAGCGGCTGGAGTGCGAGCCCGACCCTGAACTTCCGCGCCATGTCGGCTTCGGAGCCGTAGTCGAGATTGACCTGGATGGTGCAGGTCCTCAGCATCATGTCGAGCCCGAGGCTTCCCACGCGCGGCATGTGGCGGAGCATGATCTCGTAGCGCCCCTTGGGCATTCGAGGCAGCTCGTCGCGGGCCTTGTCGGGCCACATGCCGAGGCCGAGGAAGCCGAGGCCGAGCTTGTCGCCGACCTTCTTGACCTGGTCGAGATGGCGGCCGGCCTCGGCGCAGGTCTGGTGGAGGTTCTCGAGCGCCGCGCCCGAGAGCTCGAGCTGGCCGGCGGGCTCGAGGCTGACATTGCCGTCCTTGCCCGACAGGGCGATGACCTTGCCGCCTTCCTCGACTCGCTCCCAGCCGAATTCGGTCAGGGACTCGAGCAGATCGCGGATCCCGCCCGGCTCGTCGTAGGAAGGCGCCCGGTGGTCGGACCGGCGGTAGACGAACTTCTCATGCTCGGTGCCGATCCGCCAGGCGCTCTCGGGCTTCTCGCCGCGCTCGAAGGGAGCGAGCAGATCCTCGCGGCTCTCGATCGGCGGGTCCGCGCGCGCGGTTTCGGTCCGGGTGGTCATCGCCGCCCTCTAGCTCCGGTCGCGAAAACCCGCCAGCCTCTTCCCGTTGCCGAACGAAACCGGAATGGATCAAACGGCGTGGAATGAATTCGAGTCTCGCGGCGGATCAAGCCCAATATTAGGATTTAGGATTTTAAAACTGGCGCCTGTTCAAGGGCTTAAAAATTGGTGCCTGGCACCAATTTCCAATTACACCAATCCCCAATTACGGTCGGGGCGAGGCGGACCAGTCGCCGGCAGCGGCCATCCACAAGGTCACCGCCGCCAGCGCGGCGGTGTCGGCGCGCAGGATTCGGGGACCGAGGCTGACCGGACGGGCCTGTGGCAAGGCGCGGATGGCTGCGCGCTCTTCGTCGGTGAAACCGCCTTCCGGCCCGATCAGGATCGCTCCCGGGCCGGGCTCCCCGCTCAGCGGCTCTCCTCCGGCCTCGTCGGCGAAGTACAGGATTCGCTCCGCCGGCCATTCGGCGAGCAGGGCGCCGAGCTTTTGCGGCTCCGCAAGCTCCGCCAGCGCGGTGCGCTCGCACTGCTCGGCGGCCTCGACGATATGGGCTCGAAGCCGGTCGAGGTTGAGGCGCTCGACGACGGTCCGGCGGGTGACGACGGGCACGAGCCGGGCCACCCCGAGCTCGGTCGCTTTCTCGACCAGCCAGTCGATCCGGCCGCGCTTGATCGGGGCGAAAAGGAGCCAGAGGTCCGGGACCGGTTCGCGGGCGCGCAGGTGCTCAGTGACCGCGAGGGTAACCCGCTTCTTTCCCGCCTCGACGATCTCAGCGAGCCATTCGCCGGTCCTGTCATCGAACAGCTTGACCCTGGCGCCGGGGCCGAGGCGGAGGACGTTGCCGAGATAATTGGCCGAGGGCCCGTCCAGAGCCAATGTCGCGCCTTCGCAGAGAAGCTGAGCCACGAACAGGCGCGGCAGGCTCAAGGGCGGCCAGGCGGGGGTTGCGGGCATGCTTCTCCCTAGTTCAAGCTGATCGGCGTGACCACAAACGACGACATCGTCCAGGACAGCGAGCGGAGCGGCCTGATCGGGGCCCTCCCGCGGGCGCTTCGCCCTTACGCCTCGCTGATGAGGCTCGACCGGCCGATCGGGGCGTGGCTGCTCTTCTGGCCTTGCGCCTGGAGCGTGGCTCTGGCCGGAATGGGACCGAGCGGCGCCGCACTGATCCTCTGGCTGGCGCTGGGCGCCTGGGCGATGCGAAGCGCGGGCTGCGTCTGGAACGACATCGTCGACCGCGATCTGGATGCGCGGGTAGAGCGCACCCGGCTGCGGCCGCTCGCGAGCCGGCGAGCGACACTCGCCGGGGCATGGATACTGCTTGCCTGTCTCTGCGCAATCGGCCTGATCGTCCTACTCCAGCTCGAACCGACTGCACAGATCGTGGCTCTAGCCAGCCTTGCGCCGGTGGCCGCCTATCCGTTCATGAAGCGGATCACCTGGTGGCCCCAGGCCTGGCTCGGCCTCGTCTTCTCCTGGGGCGCTCTGGTCGGCTGGGCGGTGCTCGGCGAGATCGGCCTTACCGCCGCCATCCTTTGGTTCGGCTCGGTCTTCTGGGTGATCGGCTACGACACGATATACGCCCTCCAGGACCGCGAGGACGACGCGCTGGTGGGCGTGAAATCCTCCGCGCTCGCTCTGGGCAGGCACGCCAGGACGGGCGTGGCGATCTGCTATTCGATCGCGCTCGCCTTGTGGGCCGCGGCGTTGTGGCGGGTGCGCCCCGACGGGCTTGCCCTGGTCGCCCTGCTGCCGATGGCCGCGCATCTCGGCTGGCAGGTGGCCAGGCTCGATCCGGGGGACGGCCGCGACGCTCTGGCCAAGTTCCGGTCCAACCGGATGGCGGGCTTCATCCTCTTCCTGGCCTGCCTCGTCGTGGGCACCTCCTAGATTTCGCGGATCATCCACCCTAGGTGGATCGGCATGCTGACTATCGAAGAAGCTGAAGCGCGGGCCGCCGCGCTGGTCGAGCGCGCCGCTCGAGCGGGGGCCGATGCCGCCGACGCGGTCTATTCGGCCAATGCGTCGACCTCCGTGCAGGTGCGGCTGGGCGAGCTCGAGGACGTGGCGCGGAACGAGGCCGAGAGCGTCTCGCTGCGTCTCTTCCTGGGAAGCCGCTCGGCGAGCGTTTCTTCTTCCGACCTGTCCGAGGAGGCGCTGACCGCCTTGGTGGAGCGGGCGGCGGCCATGGCCCGGGAAGCGCCCGAAGATCCCTGGTCCGGCCTTGCCCCGCAGGAGCTGCTGATGAGGGGGAGGGGCCCCGACGTTGACTCCGACGACGGCGGCGATCCATCGCCGCAAGAGCTCAGGGACCGTTCGCTTTCGATCGAGGGCGCGGGCAGGGAAGTGGCCGGGATCACAAATAGCGAAGGCGCTGGAGTCAGCGCCGGCCGGAGCGTCTTCGCCCTGGCCACCAGCCACGGCTTCTGCCGCGGCTATTCGGCCACCGGCTATTCGGCCTCGGCGAGCCTCATCGCCGGCGCGGGCAGCGAGATGCAGCGCGATTACGCCTATCATAGCGTCCGCCATTATGCGGAGCTGGACGATCCCGAGACTCTCGGCCGCCGAGCCGCTGAGCGCGCCGTCGCGCGGCTAAGGCCGGCAAAGCTGCCAAGCGGAACGATGCCCGTGCTGTTCGACCCGCGAGTCGGCAACTCGCTGCTCGGGCATCTGACGAGCGCAATCGGCGGACCGTCGATCACTCGCCGCACCAGCTTCCTCCTCGACAAGGAGGGCGAGCAATTGTTCGGCGAGGACGTCACCATCCGCGACGATCCGCATCGGCCGCGCGGGCTTCGCTCGAGACCCTTCGACGGCGAGGGACTGCCGACCCGGCCCGTCAACATCATCGAAGCCGGCCGGCTGACCGGCTGGCTGCTCGAAAGTGCCTCCGCCCGGCAGCTGGGCCGGGCGCCGACCGGCCATGCCCTTCGAAGCTCCGGCGCGCCGAGCGTGGGAGTCACCAATGTCCATTTGGCGCCGGGCCGGCTGACGGCAGGGCAGCTGATCGGCGAGGTCGAGCACGGCGTCTACGTCACCCAGCTGATCGGCCAGGGCGTCAATCCGGTCACCGGCGACTATAGCCGCGGAGCGTCGGGCTTCATAATCGAGCAGGGCAGGCTTGGACCGCCGGTCGAGGAAATCACCATTGCCGGCAACCTGCTCGACATGTTCGCAAGGCTCGTCCCGGCGGACGACCTCGACTTCCGATATACGGCCAACGTCCCGACCCTTCGGATCGACGGCATGATGGTCGCCGGTGCTTGATGCCGTTTCTGCGGTCGTCCGCGAGGCGGGATCGATTGCCGCGGAGCGTTGCGGCACCGACTATAAGAGGTGGGAGAAGGCGCCGGGAAACCCGGTCTGCGAGATCGATCTAGAGGTCGATGCTTTTCTCCGCCGGCGATTGTCCGCCTTGGACCCCGAGGCCGGGTGGCTGTCGGAGGAAAGTCTCGACGCTTCGGACCGGATGGAGCGGAGACGGCTTTGGGTGGTCGATCCCATCGACGGGACCCGCGACTATCTTCGCGGCCGGCCGGGATGGTGCGTCTCGGTGGCCCTGGTCGAGGATCGAACTCCGCTGATCGGAGTCCTCCATGCTCCGGCGCGAGGCGAGCATTGGAGTGCCGAAAAAGGGCTCGGCGCCTGGCGCAACGGCGATCGGCTCCGGGTCAGCGGCCGGTTGGAGCTTGCCGGCGCTCGGGTGCCGACGGACCAGCTTCCAGACGTCGACCGGGATCTGGTCGCCGTCCCCAAGCCCAATTCGATCGCGCTAAGGATCGCCCTCGTCGCTGCCGGCGAGGCGGACCTCGTGGCGACTTTGCGGTGGGGTTTCGAGTGGGACATCGCCGCCGCCGCGCTGATCGCCGCCGAAGCCGGGGCGACCGTCACCGGCGCCCTCGGCCAGCCGCTCGCGTTCAACAGCGCCAGCGGCGAAGCGTTCGGAGTGCTCGTCGCAACCCCCGCCATCCACTCCGCCGCGGTCGAGCGCCTTCGCGACCGGGCCATGGAACTAGTGTAGACGGAAGCTTAGTTGCGCTGTCGTCCACCTTTGCAGCGGCCATTTCAGTTCCTCGCTCGCACCTGCTAAGAACGCGGAAGGAGGATCATCCATGAAGCTTCGGCTGCTCGTTCCATCGGTCGCCGCCGCCGCCCTGGCGGGTATCGCGCCGTTAAACGGCCAGGCTCCGGCACCGGCCCCGGCCGCGGCGGCGGAGGACGGCGGGGCCGTCCTCGGCACCGAGGAGGATCGCTGGGCTCGGATGACCGTACCGGTCAATATCGGCAAGACCGGCCCCTTCGCCTTCGTCGTCGATACCGGCGCCGAGCGGACGTCGATCGCGCAGGAGCTGGCGCGCGATCTTCGGCTCGGCCTCGGCAACCGGGCCCGGCTTCACAGCATGACCGAAGTGAGCCAGATCCAGACCGTGCTCATTCCCGCGCTGGAAGTCGGCGGAAGGAGCGTCCGCGACATCCACGCGCCGGCGCTCCAGCGCCGCTACATCGGAGCCGAGGGGATATTGGGCGTCGATTCGCTCCAGTCCCAGCGCGTTTCGTTCGATTTCGTCCGCCAGCAGATGACGGTCACCAACAGCCACAGACGGGAGGAGCATTGGCCGGCCGACACGATCGTCGTCACGGCCCGCAACCGGCTCGGGCACCTGGTAATGGTCGACGCTTCGGTGGACGGCCAGAAGGTCTGGGTGATCCTCGATACCGGCGCCCAGACGACGGTCGCCAACAACGTGCTCCGGCGCAAGCTGGAGCAGAAGGGCCGACTTCGAGCGACCGTCCCGATCATGCTGCTGAGCGTCACCGGGGGACAGATGCAGGCGGACCAGACGACGGTGAAACGGATTCGCCTCGGCGGGGTCGACATCAACGACATGCCGGTCGCGTTCGCCGACGTTCACCCCTTCTCGAAGCTCGGCCTGTCGAAGAAGCCGGCACTGCTGCTCGGAATGGACGCGCTTCGGCTGTTCGACCGGGTTTCCGTGGATTTCCCGAACCGCCGGGTCCGGCTGCTCGGCGGCTCGAGGTCGCGGCTCCCGGGAGATCGGCTCGCGCAATCGAGTGACGCCGTCGCCCCAGCGCAGGCTGGGGCCCCAGTGGGTGAAGAACGCCGGCGCCTTCCACCCGCCGGCGCCCCAGCCTTCGCTGGGGCGACGGATTAGCCGAACCTCGGCACCCGCAGCCTCGGAATGTCGATCTTCGGGCAGCGGTTCATGACGACCTTGAGCCCCGCCGCCTCGGCGCGGGCGGCGGCTTCCTCGTTGATCAGGCCTATCTGCAGCCAGACGGCCTTCGCGCCGGCGGCGATCGCCTCGTCGACCGCCTCGCCCGCGGCCTGCGGACGGCGGAAGATATCCACCAGGTCGATCGGCTCGCCGATCTGGGCGAGCTCGCGCCACACATATTCGCCGTGGACATGCTCGCCGGTGATCTGCGGGTTCACCGGGAGGACCCGGTAGCCCCAATCCTGAAGGAACTTCATGACCCCATAGCTCGGCCGGTCGGGCCGGTCCGAGGCTCCGATCATCGCGATGGTACGGGTCGAGGCGAGGAGATCGTGAATGTCTTCGTCGCGAGTGAGGGGCATGGCCGATATCGTCGCCCCAGCGAAGGCTGGGGCCCCAGGGAGTGAAGGCGCCGGCGTATTTTACCCGCCGGGCCCCAGCCTTGGGTCCCATCAAAGTAATACTTTGATGGGGGCCCTTCGCTGGGGCGACGGTTCAACTCACCTCTCGCCGATCCGCTCCATCAGCCGCGCCGCGATCGAAGCGAAGGCCTCCGCTTCCGGCCCGTCCCCGGCCGCCGGGGGAATCCCGGAGTCCGAATCGCGGCGAATCGAGAGGGTCAGGGGGATCCGGCCCAGGAACGGTATCGACATCACCTTCGCCGCGGCCTCCGCCCCTCCCGAGCCGAAGGGGTCGGAAACCTCGCCGCAATGGGGGCAGGCATAGCCCGACATGTTCTCGACGAGGCCCAGCAGAGGCACGTCCATCTTTCGGAACAGGTCGACGGCGCGGGTCGCGTCGATCAGGGCGAGGTCCTGCGGGGTGGAGACGATCACGGCTCCGGCCGGCTTCCATTTCTGGATGAGGGACATCTGTATGTCGCCGGTGCCCGGCGGAAGGTCGACGATCATCAGCTCGCACCCGTCCCAGTCGCCCTCCATCAGCTGACCGAGCGCGCTCGCGATCATCGGGCCTCGCCAGGCCAAGGCGGTGCCCGGCCCCACCAGCTGCCCGATCGACAGCATCTTCACCCCGAAGGCGTCGACCGGGACGATCTTCTTCTGGTTGAGCTCCGGACGGTCGAAATTGCCCATGATCCTGGGCAAAGACGGGCCGTAGATGTCGGCGTCGACCAGACCCACCCGCCGGCCGGCACGGGCGAGGGCGACGGCAAGGTTCGCCGCCACCGTCGACTTGCCGACCCCCCCCTTGCCGCTTCCGACCGCGACGATGGTTCGGGCGACCTTGTCGGCCGTCATCGCAATCCGGACCTCGCGCACGCCCGGCACCGCGGCGAGCGCGGCGCGGATTTGGCTTTCGAGACCCGAGCGCTGCTCCGCGGAGAGACCTCCGACATCGAGCACGAGGCTGGCCGCACCCTCCCTGATCCGGAGCGCCGCGACTCGGCCCTGCGCCTCGCTCACAGAGGAAAGGGCGGCAGCCAGCGGGTCGTTCTCGTCGCTCATCCGGCGCAGATAGAAGCTGCGGTTGGGCTTGCCACTGTTTTTCCGCCCGGCCGCTTCCTATAAAGGCCCTATGGCAAGATTTTTCGGGTGGGGCGCGCGTCTCGGCGCCGTGTTGAATGAAAATCGCGGCGGGCCCTGGGGCCCGTCCGGCGGCGACGGCGGCGACGGCGGAGGCGGCGGCCCGCGCAACCCTTGGGGGCAGCCGCCGCGCAAGCGCCGGACTCCGGGAGTCGGCGGCAACGTCAGCTCGATCGACGACTTCCTGAAGCGAAGCCGCGAGAAGTTTGGCGGCCGGTTCCCCCACCAGGAGGGCCGGCCCTATTGGCTCTACGGCCTCGGCGTATTCGTTCTGCTTTGGCTGCTCTTCACCTGCTTTCACCTCGTCGGGCCGCAGGAAAGGGGGGTCGTGACGCTGTTCGGCAAATATAGCCGGACCGTGAACAGCG
>DASVUW010000165.1:0-3451 GCA_036386845.1 Allosphingosinicella sp.
CTTCTGGCGCTCGAACCTGCTCTACGCGATGGGCTTCGCGCTCGGGCTCCTCTTCGTCGCCAGGCTGGTCTTCGGGCGGGCGCTCGGCAACGAGGCGTTCAAGCGTCGGATCCTCGTCCTCGGCGCCGGCCCGCGCGCCGCCCGGCTCGAGGCCTTGTCCCGGACCGAAGGCGCGGGCTTCGCCATCGCCGGCTATGTCGGGATGAACGACGGCGGCCAGGCGGTGCCCCACGCGGTCAACCGCGACGACATCGCCAACCTCACCGCCCATGTCGTGCGGCTCAGGGTGACCGAGGTGGTGCTCGCGCTCGAGGAGCGGCGCAACGCGCTTCCGCTCGCCGACCTGCTCCGGATCAAGACGACCGGGGTCCATGTCAACGAATTCTCCTCCTTCATCGAGCGCGAGACGGGGCGGGTCGACCTCGACAGCGTCAATCCGAGCTTCCTGATCTTCTCGGACGGCTTCAACTCCGGCCGTCGGCTCTCTGCGGCGGGCAAGAGATTGTTCGACATCATCGTGTCGGGCGCGATCCTGATCGTCTTCGCCCCGCTCATCCTCCTGACCGCGCTTGCCGTGAAGCTGGAGAGCAAGGGCCCGGCCTTCTTCCGCCAGCGCCGGGTCGGGCTCTACGGGGAGAATTTCGAGCTGGTGAAGCTCCGCTCGATGCGCGAGGACGCGGAGGTCGGGGGCAAGGCGGTCTGGGCGCAGAAGGACGATCCGAGGGTGACCCGGGTCGGCTCGGTGATCCGCAAGCTCAGGATCGACGAGCTTCCCCAGGCCTGGACCGTTCTGACCGGAAAGATGAGCCTGGTGGGCCCGCGGCCCGAGCGACCGCAGTTCGTCGCCGACCTCGAGGCGCGGCTGCCTTATTATGCCGAGCGCCACGTGGTGAAGCCCGGGATCACCGGCTGGGCGCAGATCAACTTCCCCTATGGCGCAAGCGTCGAGGACGCCCGCCAGAAGCTGGAGTTCGATCTTTACTATGCCAAAAATTACACCCCGTTCTTAGACCTCCTGATCCTCCTCCAGACAGTGCGCGTGGTGCTGTTCCCGGGGGGCGCGGGGGCGCGATGATCGTCCTGCTCGGCTTCTGGACCCACGCGCTCGCGGCTCTGCTCTACGGGGCGCTGGCCCTCTGGCAATTGCGCCGCTGGAACGAGGACCGCGGCAACCGCAGGCTGGTGGCGGCCTTCGCGGTCACTTCGGGCTGGGCCATCTTCGTCGCTCTGCAGGGGCCGTACAGCCTCGGCGCGGGGATCGCCGAAGCCGCGCGCAACTTCGCCTTCCTCGGCTTCATGTACGCGATCGTCAGCCGCGCCGCCGTGGAACGGGGACAGCAAGGCGTGAAGCTCGTCTACACCGTAGTGGCCGGTGTGATCGGGCTCCAGCTCACCATCGCCGGGGTCCTTCCGCAGTTCAGCGGCGATCCCGTGGTCCGGGAGGCCCTCACCTCCACCGGGCAGGTGATCGGGCTCACGATTGCCGCGGGTTCGCTGGTCCTGGTCCATAATCTCTACGGTCAGGCGGCGCACGAAAGCCGCTGGGGCATCAGGCTGCCGATGATCGCGCTTGCCGGGATGTGGGCTTACGACCTGCACCTCTATACCGTCTCCTGGCTGACCCGCGGGCCGGTCGACGACCTCTACGCCATGCGCGGCGCGATCCTGTCGATGCTCGTGCCCCTGTTCGCCCTCGCCAGCCGGCGGAACGCGCGCTGGCGGATGCACCTGTCGCGCGCTGCCACCTTCCAGTCGCTGTCGCTGATTGCGATCCTGGGCTATCTCATCCTGATGATGACCGCGAGCCGGGCGCTCGAGGTGGTCGGCGGAAACTGGGTCCGGATCGGCCAGGTCGGCCTCGTCTTCGCGATTACGGTGGCGGCGGTGATCCTGCTGCCTTCGGGGCGGATGCGGGCGTGGTCGCGGGTAATCGTCGCCAAGCACTTCTTCGAGCATCGCTACGATTATCGGGAAGAATGGCTCCGCTTCACCCGGACGGTGGGGGGCGACGCTCCACTCGGCGAGCGGATCATCAAGGCGATCGCCGACATCGCCGAATCGGCTTCGGGCCTCCTTCTCGTCCCGGAAGGCGGACGGCTCAGCGTCGCCGCTCGATGGAACTGGCGGGACGATCTGCCCGGGGCGGGCTCGGACGATTGCGAGCTTATCCGATTCGTCGAGACGAGCGGCCATGTGCTCGACTTCACCGGGCTTCGATCGGGCAGGCTTCGGGCGGGTGAGGCGGAAGTGCGGGTGCCGGACTCGCTGGCCGGCATGGACAGCCTCTGGGCCGGGGTTCCGCTCATCCACGGCGATCGGCTCGTCGGCCTTGTCCTGCTCGAGCATCCGCTGGTCCGAAGGCCGCTCGACTGGGAGGATTTCGACCTGTTCCGGACCGTCGGGATCCAGGCGGCCAGCTATCTTGCTGAAGCGCATACCCAGGACGCGCTCGCCGACGCCCGGCGGTTCGATGAATTCAACCGGCGATTCGCGTTCATCATCCACGACATCAAGAATCTGGTCAGCCAGCTAAGCCTGGTGGTCCGAAATGCGGAGCGCCACGCCGACAAGCCCGAGTTCCGAGAGGACATGATCGCGACCTTGCACAGCTCGGTGAAGAAGATGAACGACCTGCTCGCCCGGCTCCACCGGGGCGGGTGCAATGTCGAGGCGGAGCCCGTTCGGGCGATCCCGCTGGCCGAGGCGATAGCCGCGGTGGTCGAGGTGAAGAGGCGGGTTCACCCGGTTGAGGTCGAAGGCGACATGACGGTCGCGGCAGTGGCGGATCCGGTGCGGCTCGAGCAGGCGCTCGCCCATCTCGTTCAGAATGCGATCGACGCCAGCCCGGCCGGAGCGACCGTCAGGATAAGCTTCGGGCGGCGGGGCGGCGAAGCCGCGATCGAGATCGCCGATCGCGGCCAAGGCATGTCGGCGGACTTCATTCGAACCCGCCTCTTCCAGCCTTTCGCCTCGACCAAGGAAATGGGCTTCGGGGTCGGAGCCTTCGAGGCTCGAAGCCTGGTCGCCGCAATGGGGGGGCGGATCGAGGTCGACAGCCGCGAAGGGGAGGGCAGCCGCTTCACCCTGTATTTACCGCTGGGTGAGACCGGCGAAATCGAGATCGGACGGTTGAGGGCATGAGCGTGGAAACCAGGGCGAAACTGCTCATCGTCGAGGACGACGAAGGGCTGCAGCGGCAGCTCCGCTGGGCCTATGACGATTATGAAGTGCTCGTCGCCAGCGACCGCGAAAGCGCCGTCGACCTCGTTCGCTCGGAGGAGCCGCCGGTGGTGACGCTCGATCTCGGACTGCCGCCGGACCCCGACGGCACCGCCGAGGGCTTCGCGACGCTGGAAACGATATTGTCGCTTAAGCCCAACACCAAGGTGATCGTCGCCTCCGGTCACGGCGCGCGCGAAAGCGCGCTCCGGGCGATCTCGTCCGGCGCTTA
>DASVUW010000166.1:0-2914 GCA_036386845.1 Allosphingosinicella sp.
TATTTCCAGCACGACATCAAGGACCAGCTGAAGCTCGTTCCCGAGGGCATCGAGGGCCAGGTCCCCTTCAAGGGCCCGGCACGGGACGTGATCCACCAGCTCGTCGGAGGGATCAAGGCGGCGATGGGCTATACCGGCGCCGCCGACCTCGAGGCGCTTCGAGCCCGGGCCAAGTTCGTCCGGATCACCAATGCGGGCCTTCGCGAGAGCCACGTCCACGACGTCGCCATCACCCGCGAGGCTCCCAATTACCCGACGTCGGGCTGAGCCATGACTCCAGCGGCGAGGCTGGAAGCGGCGATCGAGCTGCTCGACGAGATCATCGCCGCGGCCAAAGGCGGGGGGGCTGCGGCGGACACTTTGATCGCCCGCTATTTCAAGACCCGTCGCTATGCCGGCTCGGGCGACCGGCGGGCGGTTCGCGAGCTCGTCTACCGCGCCATCCGGGCGTGGCCCGAGCCGCCATCGTCGGGCCGGGCGGCGATGCTTGGCCTCGCGTCCGAAGATCCGGAGCTGCTCGCTCTGTTCGACGGCTCGCCGCACGGCCCGGCCGAAGCCTCGCCCTCCGAAAAGGGGCTGAGGCCGCGCTCGTCCGCGGTGCCGAAATGGCTCGTCCGCCGCTTCGATCCGGCCGTCACGCCCGCCGATCTCCAGTCGCTCCTGGAGCGGGCGCCGCTGGATCTTCGGGTCAACCGCATCCGGGCCGAGCGCGACTCCGTCCTGCCGGCCTTTCCGGGGGCGACGGCCACGCCCCTGTCTCCGATCGGCATCCGCCTCCCCGACGCGGTCCCGGTCGAGGAGAGGGAGGCCTGGTCGTCGGGCCTCGTCGAGGTCCAGGACGAGGGCAGTCAGCTCCTCGCTTTGGCCTGCGGCGCGGTCCCCGGCGAGACCGTCCTCGACCTGTGTGCCGGTGCCGGCGGCAAGACCCTCGCCCTCGCCGCGGAAATGCGCAATTCGGGCCGCCTCTTCGCGTCCGACACGGACCGCGGCCGACTCTCGCGTATGGACCTCCGGCTGAAGCGCGCCGGAGTGACGATTGTCGAGCCGCGATTGCTGAATCCCGGCAAGGAGCGCGACGCGCTCGCCGACCTGGTCGACGCGCCCGACCTGATCCTCGTCGACGCGCCCTGCTCCGGCACCGGCACCTGGCGGCGCAACCCCGAGCTCCGCTGGCGGCTCGATCCGCAGCGGCTCGCGCAATATGTCAAGCTCCAGGCCTATCTGCTTGATCTCGCGGCGGAACTTATCCGGCCCGGCGGGCGTATCGTCTATGCCGTCTGCTCGCTCCTGACCGACGAGGGGCGGGGTCAGGCGGAGGCCTTCCAAGGCCGTTCAGCCATGGTTCCGGAACCCGGTGCAATGGCCGACGGACGGGCCGCCGGTCCGGGGCGGATACTCACCCCGGCGCAGGACGGAACGGACGGCTTTTTCGTCGCGCGGTGGCGGGCCCCATGCTAAACCGCCGCTCGACAGGATCATGGAGTTACTTATGCGCCTCTCACCCATTGCCCTGACCGTCGCCATCGCGCTTGCGACGATGGCAAGCGCCGGCCAGGGCCAGAAGCCCGACGACCAGATCGACGCCCGCTCCGTCGCTCTCACAGAGCAGGGGCAGGCGCTGGCCGCCCAGGCGCGCTACCTGGAGGCGACCGACCTGCTCGAGACGGCCCTCGTCGTCGATCCCCGCAACCGACAGGCCTATATCGGCCTCGCCAAGGCGGCGCAGGGCCTGAAGCTGCCCGGCAAGGCGATCAAATTCTATTTCGAGGCCCTGAAGCTCGAGCCCAACGACGTCGCCGCGCTCGCCGGTCAGGGCGAGGCCCTGGTCCAGCGCGGCGCCGTGGAGCGGGCCAAGAAGAATCTCGAGCGGATCAAGACGCTTTGCGCCAACCCCTGCCCGCAAGCGACCCAGCTCGCGGCCGTCATCGCCAAGGGCCCGCCCCCCGAGGTCATGACCGCGCAGCGGCCCGTAGCGGTTGCGCCGAAGCCTTGATCTTGCCTCCCTGCGGCGAAGCCGTGGGGATGGGGACCATGCGAAGCATGGTGGAGGGGTACTGCCGAGGACTCAGTGGTTCGCGCGCGAACCGCTCTAGCCTGCGCCAGCTACCCCTCCACCACCCTTCGGGTGGTCCCCCTCCCCATCTTGCGATGGGGAGGCAGAATTCATCCTCCTCGCCACCGAGACGAACTCCTCGACGGTCAGGGTCTCGGCCCGCCGCTCCGGGTCGATCCCAACCTCGGCCAGCGCTTCCAGAGCCCCCTCCAAACCCTTCAGGCTCTGCCTCAGCATCTTCCGCCTTTGCCCGAACGCCGCGCCCGTCAGGCGCTCAAGCGTCGCAGCCCTCACTCCCTCAGGCGCCGCCTTGGGAACGATGTGCACTACCGCCGACATCACCTTGGGCGCCGGCACGAAGGCCGACCGATGGACCTTCATGGCGATCCTGGCCTCGCTCCGCCACTGGCCAAGCACGGCAAGACGACCGTAGGCGCCGGTGCCGGGGCCGGCAACGATCCGCTCGGCCACTTCGAGCTGGAACATCAAGGTCAGCGAGCTCCACCAGGGCGGCCATGTCCCCCCACCCAGCCAGCGCACCAGCAGAGCGGTGCCGACATTGTAGGGAAGGTTGGCGGCGACGTGGGCGCCGGTGCCTGCTTCCAGGGCCTCGTCGATGGTCAGCGCATCGCCTTCGATCACCCGAAGGCGCCCCGCAAACGCCTCTCCGACTTCGGCGAGGGCGGGGAGGCAGCGCCCGTCGCGCTCCACCGCCACGACCTCGGCGCCCGCTCGAAGCAGCGCCCGGGTAAGGCCTCCCGGACCCGGGCCGACCTCGTAGACGCGCTGCCCTTCGAGGTCGCCCGGCACCCTGGCGATTCGGTCGAGCAATTGCTCGTCGAGCAGGAAATTCTGGCCGAG
>DASVUW010000167.1:0-4367 GCA_036386845.1 Allosphingosinicella sp.
AAAGCCCGAGGCGCTCCAGCTGCTCGTCATGCTTCTTGAACATCTCCTGGCGTTCCTTGTTGGCCTTGTCCCGCCACGCCTGGTCGATCTTCTGCTGAGCCTTGATCTCCTCGTCGCTTCGGTTGGCCGGCCAGCTCTCGACGTAGATGAGCTGCGGCCCCGGCAGGATGTTGGTTCGGCCATCCAGATAGAAGACGAAGACGATCCCGATCGGAATCGCGATGGCGAGGGCGGCGGCCACCCAATGGTGGGCGCGGCGCTCGGAGGTGAAGGCGCGAAGGTCGGCCCAGAGCGCGCGGGGGGAGGCGGGACGAGGGAGCGGCATTGCGCCAAGATAGGCGCTTCGCCGCTCCCCCGCCAGCCCTGGTCAGTCGGTCGGAAGCACCCAGCGGATCGCGCTGGTCACGGTGTCGCTCGTCAATTCGCCGCGGTTGTTCTTGGCCGGGATGAACTTGGCGCGCTGCTTCATCAGCTTGCAGGTGGTCGCGTCCAGCGCCGACGAGCCGCTCGAGCTGGTGACGGTGCATTCCTTCACCTTCCCGTCCGGACCGACGGCGAGCCGGAAGCGGGTCGTCCCCTGCTCCTCGTTGCGGGCGGCGCTGGAGGGGTAATCCTCGTCGGAGACGTAGGAGGCGAGGTTCGCTTTGGCCCGGGCCGGCTCGATCCGCTTCGGCTCGATATGCAGCGCCGGGGGATCGGCCTTGGGGACGATGGTCTCGCCCGGCTGCGCGAGTACGATCTCCTGGATTTTGGGAAGGGGCTCGGACTGAACGAAGGTCGGCTCGCGCGGCATTTCGATGATCGGCGGGACGTGGGTGATCACCGTCTTGGGTGGCGGAGTCACCGATTTCTCGATCGGCTTGGCCGGCTCGGGCGGCGGTGGATCCTTCTCCTTGACGTCGAAGATCTTGGTGGGGCTGAGCGCTTCGCGGATCACTTCGCCCTTGGCCAGCGCAAGCGCGGTGAGCGCGGCGCCGTGCATCAGCACGACGATTGCGAGCGCGGTGGGGTTAGTCCGTTTCTGCTGGGTGAATGCTCCTTCCATCATGGCCTCTCTCCTCCTTCGGTCGCCTTGCGACCCATGAGACATTATCTCATAACATCATGTTACAATGTCACACAAGGGCGAAAGTTCCGAAGCCGGGCATCCCCGCCAGCACGCCCCCCTCCCTGGAAGGGAGGGGTTGGGGGTGGGTCGGCGAGCGTAGCGAGACTTTTGCGGACTCGGAGTTTCGGCCGCCTTCGGCGGACCCACCCCCGGCCCCTCCCTTCCAGGGAGGGGAGGTCAAAGGGCTGCGCGCAGCCTGACGATCGCCTCTTCGCGCCCGATCAGCGGAAGCATCGCCGCCATCTCCGGCCCGCTTTCGCGCCCGGTCAGCGCGAGCCTGAGCGGCCGGAACAGCGCCTTACCCGTGCGCCCCGTCCGCTCCTTCAGCATCGAGACGAGCTGAGGCCAGGGCGCATCGCCCCAATCGATCGCCGCCAGCGCCTCGACAGCGGCCTCGATCACCGGCCGGTCCGCCCCGGCGGCTTTGGCCTCGATGTGGCCGTGGAGTATCTCCCACCAATCCGAGGCCTCCGCCACGGACCTGAGGTTGGGCCGGATCGCGGCCCAGTCGTCCGGGCCCATGCCCTCGGGCAATCGGGCGGCGACCGACTCGAACGGCAGCAGGTGAACGATCCGGGCGTTGAGCTGGATCAGCTCGTCCAGATCGAACCGAGCCGGCGCCCGGCCGAAGGTGGCGAAGTCGAACGTCTCGATCAAGGTTCCAGGCTCCGTCAGGGGCTCCACCGGCAGGCTGGTTCCGAGCCGGGCGAGCTTTGCGACCAGAGCCATTGGCTCGATGCCCTGCGCGCGAAGCGAATCCGCGCCGAGCGAGCCGAGCCGCTTCGAGAGCTTGCCCTCGGATCCGACCAGCAGCGCCTCGTGGGCGAAAGCCGGCGGTGCGGCGCCCAGCGCTTCGAACATCTGGAGCTGGAGTGCCGTGTTGGCGACATGATCCTCGCCGCGAAGGACATGGGTGACTCCCATCTCGATGTCGTCGACGCTGCTCGGGAGCATGTAGAGCCAGGAACCGTCCTCGCGGCGGACGACCGGGTCGGAGAGCAAGGCCGGATCGAAATGCTGGCGGCCGCGGATCAGGTCGTCCCATTCGATCGGCGAATCGTGATCCAGCCGGAAGCGCCAGTGGGGCTTTCGGCCCTCCGCCTCGACCCGGCTCTGCTCCTCCCCGGAAAGCCGGAGCGCGGCGCGGTCGTAGACCGGCGGCTTGCCCCGTGAAAGCTGGACCTTGCGCTTGAGGTCGAGCTCCTGAGCGGTCTCATAGGCGGGATAGACCCGGCCCGACTCGCGCAAACGGTCGAAGGCGGCTTCGTAAAGCCCGAAGCGGAGCGACTGTCGATGCTCCGCGTCCCACTGGAGGCCGAGCCAGGCGAGGTCCTCCCGGATCCCTTCGGCATTCGCCTCGCTCGACCGTTCCTTGTCCGTGTCGTCGAGCCGAAGGATGAAGCGCCCGCCATTCCTGCGCGCCCACAGCCAGTTGTGGACCGCGGTCCGTATGTTGCCGACGTGGAGCCGTCCCGTCGGCGCGGGGGCGAAGCGGGTGACGACGTTCATTGGGGGGCATTAGGGAGGGAGAGGGCCACGGGCAACGCCGCCTTCATCTTCCCCGGCGGCGAAGCCGGTGGGGAGGGGGACCATGCGAAGCATGGTGGAGGGGTGGCTGGCTCGGCATCCGAGCTTCTAATCCGCACCGTCGGCGCCCAGCCAATACCCCTCCACCACCCTTCGGGTGGTCCCCCTCCCCATCTCGCGATGGGGAGGACCATGGAGCCTTGCCATCCGGCCCCTTCCCCCTATGAAGCCCCGACGCCCCTTCTTCGGAGACTCTTCCATGAAGCTGATGGCCGGCAATTCGAACCTGCCGCTGGTGAAGAGCATCGCCGCCTATCTCGAGCTGCCGGTCACCGAGGCGAGCGTTCGCCGCTTCGCGGACGAAGAGGTGTTCGTCGAGATCCATGAGAATGTCCGGGGCGAGGACGTGTTCGTCGTCCAGTCGACCTCCTACCCTGCCAACGACAACCTGATGGAGCTGTTGATCTGCATCGACGCGCTGAGGCGCGCCTCGGCCAAGCGGATCACCGCCGTCCTCCCTTATTTCGGCTATGCGCGCCAGGACCGAAAACCCGGTCCGCGGACCCCCATTTCCGCGAAGCTGGTCGCCAACCTGATCACGGTCGCGGGCGCCAACCGGGTGCTTTCGGTCGACCTGCATGCGGGCCAGATCCAGGGATTCTTCGATATCCCGACCGACAATCTCTACGGCGCCCCGGTCATGTCGGAGGACATCAAGGCGCGCTTCAACGGCCGGGCGATCACCGTCGTCTCGCCCGACGTCGGCGGAGTCGTCCGGGCCCGCGCCTTGGCGAAGCGGCTCAACAACGCGCCGCTGGCGATCGTCGACAAGCGCCGCGAGAAGCCGGGCGAATCGGAGGTGATGAACATCATCGGCGACGTCGGCGGCCGATTCTGCATACTCGTCGACGACATCGTCGATTCGGCGGGGACCCTGTGCAACGCCGCCGCCGCGCTTCATCAGGCGGGCGCAGAAGACGTCGTCGCTTATTGCACGCACGGAGTGCTATCGGGCGCCGCCGTCAGCCGGGTCGAGAATAGCGAGCTTACCGAGCTCGTCATCACCGACTCGATCCAGCTCAGCCAGGAAGCGACCGCCAGCCCCCGCATCCGGGCCCTCCCGATCGCGCCGCTGCTCGCCGAGGCAATCAAACGGATCGCCGACGAAACCTCCGTCTCCAGCCTGTTCGACTGATGCCGCGGGTTCTCATCACCGGGGCCGGGCGGGGGATCGGCCTCGAGCTGGCGCGCCAATATGCCGCCGACGGCTGGGACGTCGTCGCGACCGTCCGGGACTCCGGCAACGCGGCCGGCCTCGCGGCCCTCGGGGTGAGGGTCGAAGCCCTCGACATGCTCGACCTCGCCGCCGTCGCGGCCTTTCCGGAACGGCTCGGCGGGGAGGCGCTCGACCTGTTCGTCGCCAATGCGGGCATCTCGAAGGCCAAATGGATCCGGAGCCGCGAAGACGCCGAAGCCTGGCAGGAGGTGCATCTGGTCAATTCGGTCGCTCCGACCCTGCTCGCCGAGGCGCTGCTGGCGCTCGTCGAAGCCGCCTGCGGGCGGATGGCGGCGATCAGCAGCCGGATGGGCAGCATCGACGACAGCTCGGGAGGCTTTATCGGCTACCGGGCGTCCAAGGCGGCCCTGAACGCCGCCTGGCGGGCCCTGGCGCTCGGATGGCGCGAGCGGCCGGTGACGTTGCTCCTGCTCCACCCGGGCTGGGTGCAGACCG
>DASVUW010000168.1:0-3955 GCA_036386845.1 Allosphingosinicella sp.
GTGATCGGCTCCGGCGCCGCCGGCCTTTCCGCCGCGCTTACCCTCGCGCCGGAGCTCAAGGTCGCGGTCCTGGCCAAGGGCGCACTGTCCTCAGGCTCGACCGCCTACGCCCAGGGCGGGATAGCGGCGGTGCTGGAGGCCGGCGACACGTTCGACAGCCATATCGAGGATACGATCGTCGCCGGCGCGGGCCTCAACCGGCGCGAGACGGTCGAGTTCGTCGTCGAGAGCGCTCCCGCAGCGATCGAACGGCTGGCGGCGCTCGGAGTCCCGTTCAACAAGGGCGAGGAAGCGGGCTGGCACCTCACCCGGGAGGGCGGACACAGCCACCGGCGGATCGTCCACGTCGCCGACGCCACCGGTTGGGCGGTCCAGCAGGCGCTCGAAGCCGCGGCGGCGGACCATCCGAACATCCGGCTGATCCCGGACCGGGTCGCGGTCGACCTCGTCACCGGCCGCCATAGCGTTTCCGGCGAGGAGGACGGCCGGGTCCGCGGAGTCTATGCTCTGAACCGGGAATCGGGCCGGGTGGAGCTTTTCACTGGCCGAGCGACGATCCTCGCCACCGGCGGCGCCAGCCGCGCCTGGCTCTATTCAACCAACCCCCGCGGCTCGACCGGCGACGGGATCGCCATGGCCTGGAGGGCGGGCTGCCGGGTTTCGAACATGGAGTTCAACCAGTTCCACCCGACCTGCCTCTACCACCATGACGTCAAGAATTTCCTGATCACCGAGGCGATGCGCGGCGAGGGCGGCAGGCTGAAGCTCCCCAATACGGGGCGCCGGTTCATGCCGCGCTTCGATTCCCGAGAGGAGCTGGCGCCCCGCGACATCGTCGCCCGGGCGATCGACCACGAGCTCAAGCGCCTTGGCCTCGATTTCGTGCACCTGGACATCAGCCATCGGGAACCGGAATTCATCCGTGAGCACTTCCCGACAATCGCGGCTCGCCTCGCGGAGCCCGACATCGGGATCGACATCACCCGGGAGCCCATCCCGGTCGTCCCGGCCGCCCACTATACGTGCGGAGGCGTGATGACGGACCTCGATGGCCGGACCGACGCCGAGGGTCTTTACGCCGCGGGCGAAGTGACCATGTCGGGGCTTCACGGCGCTAACCGGCTCGCCTCCAACTCGGTGCTGGAATGCCTCGTCTTCGGAGTGGCGGCCGCCGAGCATATCAACCGCAACTGGGCCGAGCTCCCGCCGACGCCACCGATCCGGCCGTGGGACGAGAGCCGGGTCACCGATTCGGACGAGGAGGTCGTCGTCCACCACAATTGGCGCGAGATCCGCCGCTTCATGTGGGATTATGTCGGGATCGTCAGGACCACCAAGCGGCTCGAGCGGGCGCTCAACCGGATCAATCTGCTCAGGCAGGAGACTCACGATTATTACCGCCATTTCCGCGTCACCGCGGATTTGGTCGAGCTTCGCAACCTGGTCGAGGTCGCCGAGCTCATCGTCCGCTCCGCGCTCACCCGGAAGGAAAGCCGCGGGCTCCACTACACGCTCGATCATCCGGAGATGCTGCCGGACGCGGTGGATACCGTGCTGGTGCCGTAATCCTCCCCATGCGCAGCATGGGGAGGGGGACCAGGCGAAGCCTGGTGGAGGGGTAACTGGCAGAAGCCTGCGCGACCGACCCCTCCACCACCCTTCGGGTGGTCCCCCTCCCCACCGGCTCCGCCGGCAGGGAGGATTAGTTCTCCAAAAAGCTCTTCAGCTCCGCCCTGAACCGGGCTGGCTGGTCGTACATGATCATGTGGCCGCTATTGTCGATTCGAACGAGCTTCGCCCCGCGCTTCGGCGCGTAGGCCGACCGGTAGCGGCCGTCGTCGGCGGCTCGGCGGCTCGGGTCGAGGCTGGCATAGACCACGGTGAGCGGGGCCGCGATTCGCGGGAGCTGCGGCGTGAGATTCATGAGAGCGAGTTCGTGAGTCGCCCGGGCTGTGACGTCCGGGTCGGCGCCGCCTTCCGAGTTGCCGAACAGGCGGATCGCCGATTCGACGAGGCGCCTTCCGCCGGGGGAGGCGCTCAGGTCGCGGAGGCTGTCGGCGAGGCCGCGCATCCCGGCCGCGTCGCCGCCCAGGATTCCGGCGGGCTGGGGGAGCATGTCGACGACCATCACCTTGCCGGGCAGGCTGGGGTGGCGCGACGCGACCAGCATGGCGACGGTGCCGCCCATCGAATGGCCGACGATGGCGGGCCGGCGAAGGCCCCTCGAGCTAATGTAGCGCGCGACCTCGTCGGCCAGCGGGACGACGACATTGCCCTGCGCATTGCCGCGCGCGGGGGTGTTGGCGAAGCCCGCGACCTGAACGAGATGATAGCGATAGCCCGGCACCGCCGCGACGCTGCCCTTCCAGACGTCGCGCGAGCCGGTCAGGCCCGGGATCAGGACGACGTCGGGTCCGGTCCCCTGGACCACGACCGAAAAGCGCGTCGGAGCGAATGGCTTTAAGGCGGGCGGCGACGGGGAGGGCGCGGCCGCCGCGGTTCCGACAGTTGCGGAGCCGAGGGCGGCGGCAAGGACGATCAGCCATTTCATCGTGCGACTATAGAAGCGCGGGGTTGAACCTCGCCTTACTCGTCCGTCGTTGCGAGCGAAGCGAAGCAATCCAGGGCGTCCTCCGAAGCCCGCTGGATTGCTTCGTCGCTTCGCTCCTTGCAATGACGGGGTTCTACCGTCCGGCGAGGAAGCTCCGGAGCGCTGCCTGGAAGGCCACCGGCTGGTCCCACATGATCGTGTGTCCGCTTCGGTCGATACGGACGAGCCTGGTGCCCGGCCGCGTCGAATAAGCGGCCGTGTAGGCCTTGCTCACCGTGCCGCAGGCGTAGTTGAGCCTTGCCGGGCAGGCATAGACCACGGTGAGCGGTGCCCGGATCCGGGTCAGCTCGGGAGTGAGATCGGTCGAAAGCAATTCCGAGACCGAGCGCCCGACGACCCCGGCGTCGTTCCGGCTTTCCAGCCAGTCGGAATTGCCTAAGCGCCCGACGAGCGACTTGAGGTCTCGGCGGAGCCGATCGGCACCCGCCATCTCGCCTCCGATCAGCTGTGCCAGCGGCTTCATCGCAGTCGGCGGCACTCCGAACGGGCGGACCGGGGAGGGCAGCATGTCGACGACCATGACTCGGCCTGCCACCCGTGGATAACGAGCGCCAATCATCATCGCGATCGATCCGCCCATCGAATGGCCGACGATCGCCGGGCGGCCGAGGCGGTTGGCCGCGATATAACGGGCGATCTCCTCGGCGACGGGTGAGGCGACCCGCCCGGCCGAATTGCCGCCGGCGGCGGTGCGCGCGAAGCCGGCGACCTGGACGAGGTGATAACGATAGCCCGGGACGGCCGCGACAGTGCCGTTCCAGACTCCGCGCGAGCTGGAAAGCCCCGGGATCAGGACCACGACGGGCCCGCTGCCTCGCACCTGGACGGAAATCCGGGTCGGCTTGAACGGCGCGGCTGCGGCGGGCGCGGCGAGCAGCGCGGCGGCGGCAAGGAAAAGGAGCGATCGGCGACTCATGGGACGGAGGCTAACGCGGCATGGTTAACGAATCCCAGACCGTAGAATTGCGGTCACCCATCATCCCGGGAGGGACCCCATCAAAGTAGTACTTTGATGGGAACCCGAAAGCCGGGACTCCAGGCCGGAAAAGTCTCGGCGGGTCTCCCCGAGGTCCCGGCCTTCGCCGGGATGACGAGAAGGCTCGGCTGCGCTAGAGCCTGCCGATGCCCCATCTCTATCTGGTCGACGGTTCCAGCTACATCTTCCGCGCCTATCACCGGCTGCCGCCGCTCACCAACCGGCACGGCCTCAACGTCGGCGCCGTCTACGGCTACACGACCATGCTCTGGAAGCTCGCCGAGAGCCTCCACAAGGCCGACGGCCCGACGCACCTGGCGGTGATCTTCGACGCCGGGTCGAAGAGCTTCAGGAACGACGTGTACGGC
>DASVUW010000169.1:0-8907 GCA_036386845.1 Allosphingosinicella sp.
GAAGGCCCTCCTCGCCGCATCGGACGAGACCCTGCGCTCCGCCGGCCTGTCGAGGCAGAAGGCTTCCTATGCCCGAAGCCTGGCGGAAGTGGTGGTTGCGGGCCGGCTCGATTTCGCAAAGCTCCCCCTGGACGACGAGGAGGCGATCGCGGAGCTGGTCGCGGTCAAGGGGATCGGGCGCTGGACCGCGGAAGTCTATCTGCTCTTCGCGGAGGGGCGGACCGACATCTGGCCGGCGGGCGACCTCGCGGTGCAGATCGAGACCGGCCGGATCATGGGCCTCGACGGAAAGCCCACCGAGAAACAGGTCCGCGAGATCGCCGAAGCCTGGCGCCCACACCGCGGCGCCTTCGCCATCTTCGCCTGGCACCACAGGAAGAATTCCGCCGCACCGGTGTGAGGGCCCGGCCGGGTCCTTCGATACGCCGGTTCGACAGGCTCACCGGCTACTCAGGATGAGCGGAAGCGGGGCCCCGATCGCTCATCCTGAGTAGGGACTGAGCCTGGCGAAGGCCCGTATCGAAGGACGTCCCTGTCCCGAACATATCGATCCGGTAACGGAACATCCCTCCTGTCGGCGCGTCTAGACTTGCGATCCGCGGGCCAAAACAGGGGCCGGGAGTTCAGTAGGAGTAAGCCTAATGATCAATCTCATCATCGCTCTCGTCATCGGCGGTATCATCGGCTGGCTCGCCAGCATCGTCATGCGCACCAATGCCCAGCAGGGTCTCCTGCTCAACATCGTCGTCGGGATCGTCGGCTCGCTGCTCGGCAGCTTCCTGCTCGGTCGATTCTTCGGGGCCGAAGGCAACATGCTGAGCGGCAACGCGCTCGACGGCGGCACCCTGCTCGCCGCCTTCATCGGCGCCCTCATCCTGCTCGCCGTCGTCAACCTCTTCCGCCGCGGCAGCGTCCGCTAATAGCGGCCCCGACGGCTGGAAAGCGAAGGCCCGCGGGAGCGATCCCGCGGGCCTCTTCGTATCTTCTTCATCCCGGCTTTCGCCGGGATGACGGCCCGCCTCAAAGCGGCTTTTCGTAGATCCGGTAGATCCGGTTGACGTCGCTCTCGATCGCCTGGGTAATCGAGAGCATCGGGCCGTTATCCTCGAGGATCCAGCCGACTTCGGCCCGGCTGATTCCGTAACGGCCGGTGCCGGCTTGCCGGATCCGCTCGACCATCATGAAGGCGAGCTGGCTTGCAAGCCGGGTGGAGTGGAGACGCTTGACCACGCCCATCAGCGGGACCCGGCCACCGGCCGGACGCATCCGCCGAAGCCGCCACAGCAATTTGGCCCAGCCGAACGGAAAGAGACTTCCGTCCAGGTCGCGGAGAAACTGGTTGATGTCCGGGAGGCCCATCATGAACGCGACCGGCTCCCCGTCATATTCGGCAACCAGGATCATGTCCTCCAGAACGATCGGCTTCAGCTTCTTGCCGGCATAGCCGATCTCGGCTTCGGTCAGTGGAATGAAGCCCCAATTGTCGGACCAGGCGTCGTTCAGAATTCCCAGCAGGAGGCGAGCTTCGGCTTCGAACTCCTTCTTGACCGTTCGACGGATCCTGATCCGCTCATTCTTCTCGCCGGCCTGGACGATCCGCTGGACGATCGGCGGGAAGGGCTGGGTGACTTCCAAGTCGAAGGTGAAGAGGTCCTTCGCCTTGACGTAGCCCGCGGCTTCCACCCAGGCCTCATATTCGGCCTTGTTGTGGCCCATCATCACCATTGGCGGATGATCGTGGCCCTTGATGAGCAGGCCGGGCTCGTCCCAGATGGAGAGGCTGAACGGCCCCATCGAGCGGGTCATGTCGCGGCCCCTCAGCCAGGCCTCGGCGCGATGGATGAGCTCGGCCGCGACTTCCGCGTCGGCCGCCTCGAACATACCCCATTGGCCAATGCCGGGGCCCATGTGACGAAGAACGAGTTCGTCGACCTGGGCGGAAATCCGGCCGACCGGCTCGCCGTCGCGCTCGGCGAGGAAGAAGCGGGCGACCCCATGCTCGAACCACGGGTTGGTCCGCGGGTCGATGAGGCCGTGGACCTCGGTCTTGAGCGGCGGGACCCAGTTCGGGTCGTCCTTGTTTAGGGTGTAGGCGAGGTCGACGAAGGCCTTGCGGTCGGCGGCGTCCTCGACGGGGCGGATCGTAACGGTCATGAGGGCGAACCTAGCGAAGCGAAACAGTGGACGATAGTGCCGCCGCCGCGCCATCGCCGTCATTCCGGCGAAAGCCGGAATCCGTGAAAACGTCCATGCCCACCTTGAAACGGGCGGTGTTCATGGAACCGGGATCAAGCTCGGGATGACGGGAGGCGGGACGGCGAGGACGACGGCGCGATTCCCCTTTGTAGAAAAACGTTCTAGCAACGGGCCCATGCCCGGGGCCTCCGAATGAATCTGCGTCACATCGAAATCTTCCACGCCGTCTACGTCAACGGCTCGGTCAGCGCCGCGGCGCGCGCCCTCAACGTATCCCAGCCTTCGGTTTCGAAGATGCTCCGCCATGCCGAGTCGCTCCTCGGCTTCCAGCTCTTCCAGCGGACCAGCGGCGGACTCGTGCCGACCGAGGATGCCCATGTCCTCTTCAACGACGCCCGCGAGATCCAGGACCGGGTCCACGCGCTTCGCGAGGCGGGCCGGCATCTGAAGAGGGGCGAAGGGGGGATGCTCCGGATCTCCGCCCTTCCGTCGCTCGCGCTCCAGGCAATTCCGGTCGCGGTGTCCCGGTTCCGTCGAAGCCACGAGAAGGTGAAGTTCGACCTGCAGACCGTCCATCACGACGACCTGCTCCGCAAGCTCTACGAGCGCGAGACGGACGTCGCGATCGCGTTCGAGGTTCCGCCGGCGGCCCCCATCGGCCACCGCTGGCTCGGCCGGGGCGAGCTGGTCGTCCTCTACCGGGAGCAGGACATGCCCGACGCTCCCACCCGGCTGGAGCTCGGCCAGCTTCGGGGCCGGCCTTTCATCAGCCTCGCCGCGAGCGGCCCGATCGGCCAGCTCTTCACCCACGAATTGCAGCGGCTCGACCTCGAGCTGGACGAGATCGTCTCGGCCCGCACCTTCTACATCGCTTCGGCGCTCGTCCGTCAGGGCGTCGGGATGACGGTGGTGGACAGCTTCACAGCCCAGGCGTCGATGGCGCCGGGCCTTTCGGTGCGGCCGATCGAGCCGGCGCTCGGCTTCGACATCCACGCCATGTACCTGACAAACCGCCCGCCCAATGCTTTGGCCCTCGATTTCCTCAAGACCCTGGGCCGGGTATTGGAGGCGGGATAGGAGCTAAACCTAAATCCTCCCCCGGATTTCCGGGGGAGGGCGACCGCGCGAAGCGCGGTGGAGGGGTTCTTCGGAGTCGGAAAGGCCCCTCCACCACCCTTCGGGTGGTCCCCCTCCCCTGCAAATGCAGGGGAGGATTAAAAAAGGGGGCCCCCGCCGCCATAACGGGAGATTATGGCGAGCGGCCCACTCGCTATGCTGGAGTGCGGACCGCGGGGCGATACGCTCCGTTCATGATCCCGGGGCCCTACCTCCTCTATCTCGGCCATTGCGCGGACGCGATGAGCATCAAGACGTCGCGCGGCCTTGCCGAGTTCCGCCGCGACCGGTGCGTCGGGGAATTCCGTCACGACGACTGCCCGCTCACGCTCGGACTTCCCCGGCTCACCATGGCGGAGGGCGCGGAGGCGGGCGCCCGCACCCTCGTGCTCGGAATCGCCGGCGCGGGCGGGAGGCTCGGAAGCGACCTCATTGGGGATGCCGCCGTCGCACTCGAGGCGGGGCTGAACGTCGCCGCCGGCCTCCACCAGCGGCTTCGCGACGAGCCGATGCTGATTGCTCTCGCCCGGGAGCGAGGGCTTCGCCTCTTCGACGTCCGCGAGCCTCCGGCGCACCTCGAGGTCGGCACGGGCTATCCGAGGCCCGGACACCGGCTGCTGACCGTCGGGACCGATTGCTCGGTCGGGAAGATGTATGCGTCGCTCGCGCTCACCACCGCCCTGCGAGAGCGCGGGCTCGCCGCCGATTTCCGTGCGACGGGCCAGACCGGAATCCTGATCGCCGGGGAGGGGGTGCCCGTCGATGCGGTGGTCGCCGACTTCATCTCCGGGGCGATCGAGCAGCTGGCTCCCGCGCGCCACGACGACGGCTGGGACGTGATCGAAGGCCAAGGCTCGCTTTTCCACCCGTCCTTCGCCGGAGTGTCCCTTGGCCTCCTCCACGGCGCCCAGCCCGAGGCGATCGTCCTGTGCCACAGGCCCGGCCGCGACCATATGCGCGGTCTTCCGGGCCGTGCCCTTCCCGACCTGGCGGAATGCCTTCAGCGCAACCTCGAGGCCGCCCGGCTGACCAGCCCCGACGTGCGCGCCGCCGGCATCTGCCTCAACACGTCGGGAATGGAGCCGGGCGAGGCCCGCCGCCTCTGCGACCGGATCGCGGATCGGCTGGACCTGCCCACGACCGACCCCATCGCGTTCGGAGTCGGCGCCATCATCGAGGAACTTTTGTGCTTCGCAGCCTTACCGCCCAGCACGATCGCTTCGCGCTGAGCCGCCCGTTCCGGATCTCGCGGGGGGTGAAGACCTTCGCGGACGTGATCACGGTGACGATCGCCGAGGGAGAAGCGGCCGGCCGCGGCGAAGGCGTGCCCTATCCGCGCTATGGCGAAAGCCTCGAGACGTCGCTCGCCGCGATCGAAGGCGTCCGCCCCGCGGTCGAGGCCGGCGCGGGGCGGAATGAGCTCCAGTCGCTTCTGCCTCCGGGCGCGGCCCGCAACGCCGTCGATTGCGCGCTGTGGGACCTGGAAGCGCGGCGGGCGGGCCTCGACGTCGCCGGCATGGCCGGGATTTCCGCCCCGGCACCTCTGGTCAGCGCCATCACGCTGGGAATCGACACCCCCGACACGATGGCGCAGGTAGCGCTGCGGCACCGCGATGCGCCGCTGCTGAAGGTCAAGGTCGATTCCGATGATCCCGCGGCCCGTATCCGCGCCGTGCGCGCCGCGGCGCCGGCAGCCGCTCTCATCGTCGACCCGAACGAAAGCTGGGACCAGCGATTGCTGGAGGACATGCAACCCATACTCCTCGAGTGCGAGGTCGATCTGGTCGAGCAGCCGGTGCCGGCCGAAGAGGATTCCTGGCTGGCGGGCTTCGCTCCGGCGGTCCCGATCTGTGCCGACGAAGCGGTCCATGTCGCCGGCGACCTCGAACGGATCGCGCTTCGATACCAGGCGGTCAACGTCAAGCTCGATAAGACCGGCGGGCTGACTGCCGCGCTCGACCTCGCCCGCGCTGCCCAGGCCCGGGGCCTGATCCTGATGACGGGCTGCATGGTCAGCTCATCCCTGTCGATCGCGCCCGCGTTCCACGTCGCCGCCCTATCCGACTTCGTCGACCTTGACGGACCGCTGTGGCTCCGGGAGGACAGGGCAGGGGGCGTCAGGGACGAAGGCGGGATGCTTATACCGCCTGAAGCCGGGTTTTGGGGAAACAGGTGAGGATGCGGGCCTTCCTCAATCCTCCCCTGCATTTGCAGGGGAGGGGGACCAGGCGAAGCCTGGTGGAGGGGCCTTGCTGAGTCCGAAGAATCCCTCCCCCGCGCTTCGCGCGGTCCCCCTCCCCCGGAAATCCGGGGGAGGAATATTGCTGGCATTCCTCGCCATCGGCGCAGCGCCCGGGCCCAAGCCTGTCGACGTCCTGATCCGGGGCGGCACCATCTACACCGGCATGGACGCGCCCTTCACCGGCGACGTCGCGATCGCCGGCGACCGGGTCCGGGCGGTGGGCCGCCGTCTCCCGATCGCGGCGAAGCGGGTCATCGACGCCCGGGGCATGGTCGTCGCTCCCGGGTTCATAGACCCGCATACGCATGCGGGCGACGACCTCGCCTCGGACGATCCGCGCAAGCGCCTGATCCCGGCCTTTCTCATGCAGGGCGTGACGACCACGTTCGTCGGCAATGACGGCGGCGGAGATGCCGACGTCGCCAAGGTGCTGGGCTCCGCTGCGGCCCGGCCGGTCGGAATCAATTACGCGGCCTTTGTCGGATTCGGGACGGTACGGCAAAAGGTGCTCGGCGCTTCGAACCGGCCGCCGAGCGACGATGAGCTGAAGCGCATGCGCGGCCTCGTCGCGGAGGCGATGTGCCAGGGTGCGATGGGGCTTTCGACCGGGCTCTTCTATGCGCCGCAGAGCTTCGCCAAGACGGACGAGGTCATCGCCCTGGCCCGCGAGGCCGGCCGGCGGGGCGGCATCTACGACAGCCATCTGCGCGACGAATCGAGCTACACGATCGGCCTCGCCGCCGCCGTCGACGAGGCTATCTCGATCGGGCGGGAGGCGCGAATATCTGTCAATATCTCCCACATGAAGGCGCTCGGGGTCGACGTGCACGGCCAGGCGCTGGCGATCATCGCGAAGGTGGAGGCGGCGCGGCGGGCCGGCCAGGCCCTGACCGCTGACCAATATCCCTGGTCCGCGTCGGGCACGAGCCTGTCGGCCTCGCTCGTCCCACTCTGGGCCCAGGAGGGGGGCCGGGAGAAGTTGCTCGAACGCCTGGGCGACCCGCGGCTTCGCTCCGAAATGGTCGAGAATCTGCGGCGGCGCGGCGGGCCCGCCTCGCTCCTGATCACGCACGGCGAAGATAAAGGGCGCACCCTCGCCGACATCGCCAGGAGCCGCGGCGAGGCGCCGGTCGCGGCCGCAATCGCCGTCATCCGCGGCGGCGATCCGGCGGTGGCGTCGTTCAACCAGATCGAGCCGGACATCAAGGCGTTCATGCGCAGGCCCTGGGTCATGACCGGCTCCGACGCCTCGACCGGGCATCCGAGGACCTATGGCAGCTTCGCCCGGAAATATGCGAAATACGTGGTTCGCGAGCGCGTCCTGACCTTGCGCCAGTTCATCGAGCGAAGCTCGACTTTGGCCGCCGACACTTTCCGTCTCGAGGGGCGCGGCCGGCTCGAGGCCGGAGCCTTCGCCGACGTCGTCGTGTTCGACCCCCGGCGGTACCGCGAGCGGGCGACTTACACTCAGCCGGCGCTGACGGCGGAAGGCGTTCGAGCCGTCCTGGTCAATGGAGTGCTGGCGGTCGACGGGGGCGTCCTCACCGGCCGGGCGGCCGGGCGGGCGCTGCCGCACCGGCCGACGCCCGGGACCTGCCCCTGAACGTCGCCCCAGCGAAGGCTGGGGCCCCGGCGGGTGAAAGACACCGTGCGCTTCACCCCCTGGGGTCCCAGCCTTCGCTGGGACGACGCATATGCGCTAACGGTAGAAGCGGACGTTTCCGAGTTCCAGCCAGGCGCCGCTGCCCGGCTCGCCTTCCAGCCTGAACAGCAAAGCGCGAAGGCGGGCGGGGTCCAGCCGCGCCTCGCCCAGCGGGCTCTGGAAGGCGCTGAAGGGTATCTTGATTTCGCGAGACGTCCCGCCCGCTTCGAACGAAGCGCGGAACCAGCTGCGGGGATGGATCGCGTAGCTGTTGAGCAAAAGGACATAGTCCCCGGCGCCTCGCGCTTCGAAGGCGAGCCCCGAAAAGCCGGTCGCGTCGGCGAGGTGGACCGACCCGCGGGTAAGCGGCAGGTGGAGCTCCGCGAAAGGCTGCGGCGCGGCGCCCATTCCCGCCATTAGCAACAGCCGGCCGCCGGGCGTGTGCGTGACGTCGAGATGGCTGTGGTCGAATCCGGGATCGGTGCCCTCCACGGGAAGAGTGTCGAGGTCGGTTCGGCCGGCGGGTCCGGCGCCGGTCTGGATCGGGCCGGCCATTCGATGCACCGGAAGCGGCGAGGGTCGCTCGTCGGCGAGGCGGCGCGCCAGTCGATCGAGCGGCATCTCGCGACCGGAGACGAAGACCCGACGCACGTCGTGGAGGTCGTCGATACGCTGGTCGGGGCGGCCCCCGGTCAGGACCAGGTCGGCGCGCTGCCCGGGCGCGATCCGGCCGCGGTCCTGCCCCTGGCGGAGGATGCCGGCGCTGACGCTGGTCGCGGCGGCCAGGGCTTCGGCGGGCGTGAAGCCGAGCTGCGTCAGCCAGCGTATTTCGCGCAGGGTCGAAGAGCCGTGATAGACTCCGCCGATGCCGGCATCGGTGCCGATCCCGACCCGAACCCCGGCGGCCTTCAGCCGGCGGACGTTCTCACGCATGATCGTCCAGCGGACGGACGACCGCCCCGATGCCGGCGCGTCCGGATCGGCCAGCCGCGCTTCCTCGCGGGCCCGCTCGGGCGGCCTCAGCCGGCGCCACTCGGCGGGAAGGAAGACCCGGTCCTCCTGGGGCTCGTAGACGACCAGGGTCGGCACGTAGGCCGTGTGCCTGGCCTTCATCAAAGCGATCAGTGCGTCGTCCACCAGCGCGTCGCCGATTCCGTGACCGAGCGCGTCGACTCCCGCGGCGGCCGCGACCTTGGCGCCCTCCAGGGTGACGGTATGGGTGATGACGGGAATCCCGGCGCCGTGCGCGACCATGACTATGGAGGCGAGGGTCGGCTCGTTCATGCTGTTGAGGCCGGGGGAGCGGCCGTAGCGCCAGCCGTCGGCGAAGACCTTGATGACGTCAGGCCTGTAGGGAAGCGCCCGGCCCATGGCCAGAGAGGCGGCCCGGGGAGTCGCCGCCTCCAAGGTGAAGGACCTTCCCCAGCCATATTCGGTGCCGTGGCCTCCAGGGACGCCGATCCGTGCCGCGAGGTTGAGATTGGGCGCCGCCACGCCTCCCGGAGCGGTCATCTCGCGGACCGGCGCGAGCATTTCCGGCGAGAGCGAGAATTCGTTCACCGACGTCACCCCGTTTACGAGATAGCCGGCATAGGCCTTGGGCAGATCGTCGGGGGCGTCGAAGCCGGGCGCGCGCAGGTGGGTGTGCAGGTCGTGCAAACCGGGAATCAGGGTCAGCCCGCGGGCGTTCACCGTCCGGCTGCCCGGCCGA
>DASVUW010000170.1:0-6645 GCA_036386845.1 Allosphingosinicella sp.
CCTTGCCGAGCCCTCCGGCCACGTCCACGTTGGACATGGGCACGGTATAGACCTCGAACAACTTGCGCGGATCGACGGCCCCTTTCGCCAGCGCCTGGGCATAGTCCATCGCCGCGAGAGTCAGCCCTGCCTCGCGCTCCGCCGCGCTGGCGCCCTTGGTCGCCTTCTCGGCATAGGATTTTGCGTCGATGGCATGGCGGGCGGCGTCCTCGAACGCCCCGGTGAGCTCTCGGGCGCGCTCGCCGGTCCAGACCGCCTGCCAGCCGCGCGCCTCGTAGAATTGCTTCACCCGCGGGTCGGTCACCGCAGCCTTGAGATCGGCGGGGGTCACCGCCTTCGGATCGACCTGGACGATCGGACCGGAGCCGCCGCCCCCCCCGCCGCTCACATTCACGAAATCGCAGCCGCCGGCCAGCAGGGCCGTCAGCGAAACGCACGCCAGAATCTTACGCATTACACACCGCCGCTTCACATGGATCAGGTCCCTCAAACGTCCCCACCGGCCAATAGGCTCCGAAGAAAAAGAGACCCCACGGCGGCTTAACCGGAGCCGGGCCGGCGTCCCGCGATGGGACAGTAGGAAATGGGGGGGCGCAATGGTGCATCTTTATTAGCTATCGGAAGCTAGGCGGGCACTTCGAACAGGCGACAAGGACCAAGTTGGCTTTGCTGGATTCCATATATTTCAAGGCCTTGGGCGAGGCGCTTCGGTGGCGGGGCCGGGAAATCGCCTGCGCGGCGACCCTGCTCGTCACGGCTTCGTGCGTTCCGCTGCAGGCCGCGCCGGCGCCCGTCGAGACCCTGGCGGAAGCCAAGGCGATGCCGTCCGCGGGGGCACCGGTCCCCGAACCCATGGTCCTTCGCGACGTTGCGCCGACCGAAGCATCGCGGATCAACGCCTCCATCCCCTTGTCGACCGATTCGAATCCGCGAGCGCCGTCGACGGTTTTCCGCGCCGCAAGCCCCGGCGACCAGTTCCGCTCGCTCCAGTGCCTCGCCGAGGCCATTTATTACGAGGCCCGCTCCGAGAGCGAGGACGGGCAGCGCGCCGTCGCCCAGGTCGTCCTCAATCGAGTCCGCCACCCGGCCTGGCCCGGCACCGTCTGCGGAGTCGTCTACCAGGGGCCGCTTCGCGCCGGCGGCGGCTGCCAGTTCACCTTCACCTGCGACGGCTCGCTTCTGCGCATGCCCTACGGTGTCGATTGGGCGCGAGCCCGGCGTTTCGCCGCCGAAGCGCTTGCCGGCTACGTCTTCGCGCCCGTCGGCCTTGCGACCAACTACCACACCCACCAGGTCCTTCCCGACTGGGCGTTCCGGCTTCCCAAGGCGACGGTGATCGGAAACCACATCTTCTACCGCCTGCCAGGCGCGTGGGGCGGGGCTTCCGCCTTCAGCCAGGGCTATCGCGGCCGCGAGCCTTCGCCGGCCACGGTGATGGCGGCCCGCCTCCCGATCAACCTGGGCCGCGGGGCCCGCGCGACGCTGGTCGCTCCGGTCGGCCTGGCAAGCTTCCCCCTGCCCTCCTCACCGACCTATTCGGCGTCGCCGATGCTCGCCACCGAGGCTCCGCCAGCGCCGGTCAACGACCGGCTCCCGCAGTCGACCGTCAAGGCCGAGTTCGCCAACAGCGGCCGCTATCTCGACGACATTCCGCCGACGACCTCGACTCGCTGACCTTAAATCCTCCCCTGCATTTGCAGGGGAGGGGGACCATGCGAAGCATGGTGGAGGGGCCCTTACCGACTCCGAAGAACCCCTCCACCGCGCTTCGCGCGGTCCCCCTCCCCCGGAAATCCGGGGGAGGATTAAGAGGGGCCGGCCCTACCGCCGCGCCGCCGCCGTCCGCTCCCTGATCGGCCGGAATTCCGATCCCGCCTTCCAGTCCGGCCAGTCGCGCCCGAAAGCCAGGTCGCGCCCGACGTCGTAGAACAAGGCCACGTCCTGCGCGGCGCCCGAAAAATCCAAATCGGGCCGCCACTCGTCGCAGGTCTGGTGGTAGCAATTGGCGGTGAACTCCGTGACCCAGCGGTCGCCCGCCTCGCGCCCGCCTTTTACCAGATCGACTCCGCCGCCCAGCGCCATCAGCAGGAAGACCGGAACGCCGCGCTTGGCGAAGGCGAAATGGTCGGCCCGGTAGAAGAGGCCCCGCTCCGGCCGGGCGTCGGGAGTCATCGTCCGGCCTTGCCGCGCAGCCGCTGCAGCGATCCGGTCCTCGAGCTCGCTCTGGCCCTTGCCGATCAGAACCACGTCGCGGGCGAGCCCGTTGGGCTGCAGGGTGTCGAGGGTGAGGTTGGCGACCGACTTGTCCATCGCGAAGATCGGATTGGTCGCATAATATTCGACTCCGAGCAGCCCTCGTTCCTCCGCCGTCCAGGCGGCGAAGACCAAGGTCCGCTCCGGCCTCGGTCCCGTCTTGAAGGCCCGGGCGATCTCCACGATGCCGGCAATCCCCGAAGCGCTGTCGAGGGCGCCGGGCCGAACCGTCTTGCCCCGCGCGTCGGGCGCGCCCACGCCGTAGGCGTCCCAGTGGCTTGCGAACCAGATCGTCTCGTCGGGCCGCTTCGATCCGCCGATCTTGCCGAGCACGTTGTGGCTCTCGACACGGGTCGCCTCGACTCCGAAATCGGCCGAGAAACGCGCCTGGAGATCGACCGGACGGAAGCCCGCAGTTCGCGCCAGCCTCTTCACCGACTCGAAATCGAGACCGGCGCGGCGGAACAGATCCTCGGTGACGGACCTTTGGATCCAGCCCTGCAGCATCACCGGCTGAAGGGCATCCGGCTTCAGGACGATGTTGTAATTCTCGCCTCCGGGGGCCTGCACGGTGTTCCAGCCGTAGCCGGCGCCGGCGGTCTCGTGGACGACGAGTGCGGCGATCGCGCCTCGCCGCGCCGCTTCCTCGAACTTGTAGGTCCAGCGGCCGTAATAGGTCATCGCCTGGCCGCCGAACCGGCTCGCCACGGGGTCGCCCGCCACGGCCTCGAAATCGGGATCGTTGACGAGGAAGACGGCGACCTTTCCCTTGAGGTCGACGCCCTTGAAATCGTCCCACGGCCGCTCCGGCGCCGCGACTCCGTAACCCACGAAGACCATCGGAGCATCCTCGATCCGGGCCCGCTTCGTCTCGCGCACGGTCGAGAGATAGACGTCGTCGGGGACCCGGAGCCGAATCGCGCCGCCCCTCGCCGCCACCGACACCGAACCGCCTTTGGCGAGCTGGGTACGCACCAGCGGCACCTTCTGCATCCAGCCGCCATTCTCCCCCGCAGGCTCGAGCCCGGCGAGCCGGAACTGCTCGGCGATATAAGCGATCGTCCTCGCCTCGCCGCCCGTGCCCGGCGCCCGTCCTTCGAACTCGTCCGAGGCGAGGGTCCGGATCATGTTGGACATCCGGATTGGGTCGATCCGGGCGGCGGGGCCCTGCGTCGCTCGCGGCGATGTCGAGGCGCAGGCCGCGAGGAGGATGAGGGCGAATAGAAGGGTAAGTCTCATGGGACCTCCTGGTGCTGGCTCCCCAACCTTTCGCCGCCGCTTCGGTTGCTTTCGTCGGGCGCTTGACAGCAGGGCCGCGCAAGCGGACCCTTGCCCATCCGCTTCGTGGGGAAATGCAATGCGTGCAACGTGCCTTGGTCTCCTTCTGCTGACGCTCGCGGCTCCGGCGCCGGCGCAGGACATGGCGAGCGACGAGATCATCGTGACGGGAAGCCGGCGCAGCTCGGTCGGCGGCGACTATGCGTCCATGCCATTGATCGGACTGAGGCGGACCGCCGATTTCGCGATCCAATATGTCTCGATCGCCGGCGACACGCGCGAGCTGCCGCAGCGCCGCGACGAGATTCTCGCCATGGTGAAGAATGCTATCGCGCTGGCTGCTCAGCGCGGAGTCGAGCTCGCCACCGGCACCCTGGTGGTCGAGCCGCTGACCCTCGCCAATTACCGGAACCTCCCTTTGTCCAGCGACGGCCGGCCCGATACCGACCGGGTCACCTTCATCGTCAAGGCCCGGCTTCCGGCAACCGGGGACACCAAGGCGGCGCTCGACCGGATCGAGGCCTTCGTCAAGGCGGTGCCGCCCGTGGGACGGGCGCAGATGACGGCGGCGGGCGCGCTGACCCTGTCGGTGGTCGGTCCCGACCAGTATCGCGGCCAGATCGTCGACCTGGTCGCCGCCGACTCTCGCGCCATCGCTGCCCGCCTCGGACCCGATTATGCCGTCGAGGCGCGGGGCCTGGACCGGCCGGTCGAATGGTCGCGAGCCACTCTGACTGAGGTCTTTCTATACGTCCCCTACAGCTACACCGTCGTTCCGGCACGGCGCTAGGAGGCGGAGATGAGGACGGGGCTCTGTGGATTTTTAGGCGCCGCGTGGCTTCTCACGGCAGCGCCGGCCGGCGCCCAGAATATCGGCGAAAGCGAGATCATCGTCACCGGCTCGCGAATCTCGCGGCCCAATTTCGACTCGGACGATCCGATCACTTCGATCGACCCGGTACGACCGCCGGTCATCGGACTGAGGCGCCTCGCCGACTTCGCGGTGCAGGTCGTGACGATCGTCGGGGATACGCGCGACGAGCAGAAGCGCCGCGACGAGATTTTCGGAATGGTGAAGAAAGCGATCGAGCTCGCCGGGAAGCGCGGCGGAATCGAGCTCGCGACGGGCACGTTCGTCGTTGAGCCCCTGACTCTGGCCAATTACCGCAATCTGGAGCTGGAGGAGGACGAGGACCGGGACGAGGTCGAGCAGGTCAGCTTCCTGGTCAAGACTCGTCTCGCCGCCGGCATGGATTCAAAGGCGGCGCTGGAGCGGATCGAGGCTTTCGTCAAGGCGGTGCCGGCGGTGGGACGCGCCGAGATGGAGGCGGACGGCGACCTCACCTTGTCGGTGGTCGGCCCCGACCAATATCGGGACGCCATCGTCGACCGGATCGCCGCCGATGCCAAGGCCATGGCAGCCCGGCTGGGTCCGGCTTACGCCGTCCATGCCAACGGGCTGGACCGGCCGGTCGAATGGTCCCGCGCCAGCCTGACCGAAGTGTATCTCTACGTGCCCTATTCCTATTCGGTGGTTCCGGCGCGCTAGCGGAGCTGCCTTTGCGATCCGTCATTGCGACGAAGCAATCCAGCGCCTCGCCTGCCGCTCTGGAATTGCTTCGCTTCGCTCGCAATGACGGAGTGCGTCACCCCGACGCCGGGCACTTGCCCGCTCCAGGGCCCTTCACGAACCGCCCCGGCGTCGCCCCCGTATGCTCGCCGTCCTTCAGCACCCGGACTCCGTTGACGAAGACGTGGCGCATCCCGGTCGCATATTGCTGCGGCTTGGGGAATGTGGCGTTGTCCCGGATCGTCGCCGGGTCGAAGATGGCGAGGTCGGCGAAATGGCCGGGCTTGAGCGCGCCCCGGTCCCTGATCCCGAGGTTGCCGGCGGGGTATGACGTCATCCGCCGGATTGCGTCCTGCAAGGTCACCACCTTTTCGTCGCGAACATATTTGCCCAGCACCCGAGCGAAATTCCCGTAGGCGCGGGGATGAGTGCTCGACTTCAGGAACACGCCCTCGGGCGCCTGCGCCGACGCATCCGAGCCGAAGCTCATCCACGGGATCGCGACCTCGCGCCGGACATTGTCCTCGCTCATCGAGAAATAGGCTACCTGGATCCGGCTGTTGTCCTCGACGATGAGGTCGGCCGCGGTCTCTTCGGCGGTCTTGCCCCGCTCGCGGGCCACCTGTTCGAGGGTCTTGCCAGTAAGGGGCTTCAGAGCCGGATTTTTGAAGCCGAGCAGCAATACCTTCGACGGTTCCTGAACCACGAGAGCGCTGTCCTCGGATTCGCCCGAGCGCATCTCGGCGAGGACGCGAGCGCGCTGGACGGGGTCCTTCAGCCGGGCCACCCAGGCCTCGATCCCGCCTTCCTGGACCCACAAGGGCATGGAGGCGTCGAGGCCGGTCGAGCTCGCCGGATAGGTATACATGTCGGCGGTGATCCTGAGGCCCCGCGCCCGGGCGGCCTCGACCCGGGCGATGGCGGCGTCGATCTTGCCCCAGTTGGGACGGCCGGATTGCTTGAAATGGTAGATTTCGGCGGGCGTGCCCGACGCGGCCGAGATCGCCACCAGCTCGTCGATCGCTTCGAGCAGCTTGGGACCTTCGTCGCGTATGTGGCTGATATACATGCCGCCGCACTTGCCCGCCTCGGTCGCCAGCGCGATCAGCTCCGGCGTCTCTGCGAAAAAGGCCGGCGCATAGATCAGCGAGGAGCCGACCCCCATCGCGCCTTCGTTCATAGCTTCGCGCACAAGCGCCCGCATCCTGTCCAGCTGCGCCGGAGTCGGATCGACGTCGGCCTCGCCCAGCTCGTGCACCCGGACCGTCGTCGCACCGACGAAGCTCGCGATGTTGGGCGAAACGCCCTTCTTCTCCATCTGCGACAAATACCCGCCCAGGGTGGTCCAATCGACGATATAGCGGATGTCGCCCTGCCGCTGCGTCTCGTTCAATATCATCTGGCGCGACAGCGGGCCCATCGACTCGCCCTCGCCCATCACTTCGAGAGTAACGCCCTGCCGGATGTCGCTCTGGGCCTTCGGGTCGGCGATCAGGGACTCGTTCGCCCAGCTCAGCATGTTGATGAAGCCGGGGGCGACGGCC
>DASVUW010000171.1:0-5322 GCA_036386845.1 Allosphingosinicella sp.
CGTCGCGCTCGGTGAGCGCGGCCGGGGGAACAGCGCTCCGAATCCCAACGTCGGCTGCGTGATCGTCAAGGACGGCGCCGTCCTCGGCCGAGGCTGGACCCAGCCCGGCGGGCGTCCCCATGCCGAGGCCATGGCTCTTTCCGAGGCGGGTGAAGCGGCGCTGGGCGCTACCGTCTTCGTCACTCTGGAGCCCTGCTGCCACGAGAGCGGGCGCGGGCCCGCCTGCGCGGACCTCCTGGCGAAGGCCGGGGTGGCTCGGGTCGTCGTCGCCCTCGAGGACCCGGATCCGCGCATGGCCGGGGGTGGGTTCGAACGGCTTCGAGCGGCCGGGATCGAGGTCGAGATCGGAGCCGGCGCAGAGGCCGCGTCACGCTCGATGGCCGGATTCCTGGCGCGCATCCGGTTGGGGCGTCCCTTCATCACCCTGAAGCTGGCCATGTCGCTCGACGGCAAGATCGCTCTTCCCTCCGGCGAAAGCCGCTGGATCACCGGCGAGGACGCCCGCGCCCACGTCCACCTCGAGCGGGCTCGGTCCGACATGATCCTGGTCGGCCGCGGCACCTATGAGCGGGATCGGCCCAAGCTGGACGTTCGGCTGCCCGGACTCGAGGAGCGATCGCCCCGCCGCGCGCTGCTGACCCGGGGCGAGGCGGTCGAAGGATGGGCGCGGCTTGGAGCGCCCGAAGAGGTGTTCGGCCTGGCCGACGTCAACGACCTCCTGATCGAGGGGGGCTCCGCCACCGCTTCCGCTTTCCTCGCCGCCGATCTGGTCGACCGGATGCTCATCTACCGCGCTCCGATCCTGATCGGCGACGGCAAGTCGTCTGTCGGCTATATCGGCCTCACGGACCTCGCCGACGCCCACCGGCGGTGGAGCCTCGCCGACAGCCGGATGCTCGGCATCGACCGGCTCGAAGTCTACGAGCGGCAGCGCGATTAGGACGGCCGGGCCTCAGCGCGCGACTTCGGTGAACACATATTCATGCTGGCTGTCTCGAACCGTCAGCGTGCGCTTGCCGTCCTTGGCGCCGACGACGAATGGGAAGCCGCCGATCGACGGATCGATCGTCACCAAGGAGACGGTCCCGTCGTCGTTCTTGCGGGTCGCCATGTGACTCGCCCAGTCGGTGAAGTCGAATCGAACCCGCCCGCCCGCGGCGCGAGTCACCTTGATATTGCCCAGATCGGCGTTCGCGTAGGCCGGAGCCAGAGCGGCGACGACCTGCGGATCGGGCGGAAGGACGAGCTTCTCCCGCTCCTTGACGACGTTCGCCTTGATTGCGGCGGCCGCGGCGGCGACATTGTCTGCGGCCTCCGGCTTGCCGTCATAGACCACTTCCAGCAGCCGTCGCATGAATGGGCGCAGCAGCGAGTTGCCGTTGTCGGCGTTTGTGAGGAGCACTGCCCCGATGCCGGCATCCGGAATCACCCAGAAATTGGTCATATATCCGGGCATCGCGCCGCCGTGAAAGACGACGGGAACGCCGTAATAAGCCTCCTCGAACAGCCCCATGCCGTACCACTGATCCTCGCCGGACGAGATTCCCCGCTTGCGGCGCTCGAGCAGGTTCGCTTCCGACACCAGCCTTTTGCCGTTGGGGAGCATTCCCTTGGCCAGCTCAAGCTGGGCATATTTGGCCATGTCCCGGACCGTCGACCAGGCGCCTCCGGCGGGCCGGTAGGGCGCGATCGAGTAAGCGAGGTCGTGACTGGACACCGCCGGCCTGCCGTCGACGTCCATGCCGTGCGGCGAAGCGTGGTTCGCCTTGAGGGCCCGTTCGAACGAAAAATGGGTGTCCTTCATTCCGAGCGGACCGAAGATCCGAGCCTGCATCGCGCGATCGTAGGCGTCGCCGACCGGCAGGCCCGGAAAGGCGACCGCGCCGCCGATGAAGCCGCCGGCCGTCGTGATCAGGTTATTGTACTGGAAGACCTCGCCGAAGCCGCTCGTCGGCTGGGTCGCGGCGAGCAGCGGGAAGACCTTCGCGGGATCGGTGTCGCGAGGGGTGTTGAAAATCCACTCCAGGTCCTTGCGCGGCAGCCCGGTACAGGCGCAGACGAGGTGGCGAAGCCGGGTCTGAGCAGTGACGGCGTCGCTCCCGAGCCGGAAAGCCGGATAGGCCTCGGTGACCGGCCGGTCCCATTTCAGCTTGCCTTCGTCGACCAGCGTCGCGAGCATGAGCGTGGACATGCCCTTGGTGTTCGACGCCACCATGAACTGGGTGTCGGCGTCGATGGGCTCGGGCGAGCCCAGCTTCCTGACTCCGAGGCCGCCCATGTCGACAATCTTGCCGTCCTGGATGAGCGCGTAGGCGACACCGGGGACGCCGAGCTGCTCCATCCCCGTACGAAGGAAGGATTTGAGCTGTCCGACCCTGGCGGAGTCGAGCCTGTTCGCCTTGCGGCCGGCGAAGCTCTCGCGCGTATAGCCCGGCGCCCTGAGGCTGGTCAGCACCTGGCTGATTGCCGCCCAGCGCTTGTCCGTGGTCGCCTCGGCGCCGTCATAGAGCACGGCGGTCCAGCCGGCGCCCTTGCGGTAGGCGACCGCGTGGATCCACCTTTTCTCGTTCGGGGAGGTTTCATAATCGAAGACCGAGCGATCGTCCCATCCCTCGCGGCCCGGACGGGGCGTGACCAGCTTGGGGGCCCGGTCGAAGCCGGGTTGCGCGACCGCCCATCCCGAGGCGATCGCCGACTTCACGTCGCCGCCGGTCAGGCCGTCCACCACCATCACCCGGGCGTCGCCTTCCGGTGACGTCATGACCCGCACTTTTCCCTTCTCCTCGAGCCGCCACCCTTTGGGTGCGGTGAAGGTGGCGCCCGACGAGAGCTTCGCCGGGGTGTCCAGGGCGAGCGGCGCCGGCTGCGAAAACGCGGCGGGCGCTGCGCCGACTGCAAGGAACAACGCGATCGTCGACCGAAGAATCATCCGCATTCTGGAGCTCCCCCAACTCGGCTGCAGCCTGGCCCGGACCCGCCGTCCGTCCGATTGTATCATCACCGGAACGGAATCCAAGTGAGTCGAGGAAGCGAGACCGCTTCAGCAGAGAGACGTAGCGACTTCGGCAAGTTCAGCATGACGGACGGGGGCCGGGCCGCTAAAGGCGGGCCCGAATGTTCACCGGAATCATCACGGACGTCGGCCGAGTCGTTGCCGCGGAAGAAAAAGGCGACCTGCGCCTTCGAATCGGCTGCGGCTACGACATGGCGACGGTCGACCTCGGAGCTTCGATCGCCTGCTCGGGCGTGTGCCTCACCGTCGTCGACAAGGGCGAGGACTGGTTCGCGGTCGACGTCTCGCGGGAGACCCTGAGCCGGAGCGCGCCCGGCCTCTGGCAGGAGGGCGCCAGGCTCAACCTGGAACGCTCGCTTCGGCTCGGCGACGAGCTCGGCGGCCATATCGTCACCGGCCATGTCGACTCGGTCGGAGAGGTCGAGGCCGCAGCCGAGGTCGGCGGCTCGGTGCGGCTGACCGTCATCGCGCCGGCGGAAATCGAAGGCTATATCGCGCCCAAGGGGTCGATCACGCTCGACGGGGTGTCGCTGACCGTCAACGAGGTCGAGCCGGTGTCGGACGGGGTGCGCTTCGCCGTCAACGTCATCCCGCACACCGCGATCCAGACCAGCTTCGCCGACATCGCGCCGGGACGAAGGGTCAATATCGAGATCGACATCCTCGCCCGCTACATCGGCCGAATGATCGAGCTGAGGCGCTAGCAATGGAGCGCGGCTTCCTCTCCTCGCCCGAGGAGCTGATCGACGAGGCCCGCAACGGGCGCATGTTCATCCTCGTCGACGACGAGGATCGGGAAAATGAAGGCGACCTCGTCATTCCCGCCCAGATGGCGACCCCCGACGCGATCAACTTCATGGCCAAGCACGGCCGGGGCCTGATCTGCCTCGCCTTGACCAGGCCGAGAGTCGACCAGCTCGGCCTCGAGCTGATGAGCCGTAACAACGGAACCAGGCACGAGACCGCCTTCACGACGTCGATCGAGGCGAAGGAAGGCGTCACGACCGGAATCTCCGCGGCTGACCGTGCCCGAACCGTTTCGGTGGCCATCGACGCTTCCAAGGGCCGCGAGGATATCTGCACTCCGGGCCACATCTTTCCGCTCGTGGCGCGGGACGGCGGAGTCCTCATTCGGGCCGGCCACACCGAGGCCGCGGTGGACGTTGCCCGGCTGGCCGGGCTCAACCCTTCCGGCGTGATCTGCGAGATCATGCGCGAGGACGGGACGATGGCGCGGATGGACGACCTCGTCGCCTTCGCGCAGCTTCACGGCCTCAAGATCGGGACGATCCGCGACCTCATCGCCTACCGGCTCAAGAAGGACCATCTCGTCGAGCAGACCGGCGAGGCCAGCTTCGAGAGCCGCTGGGGCGGCACCTGGACGGCGAAGAGCTTCCTCAACAAGGCGCTCGGCACCGAGCAGGTCGCCTTGGTCAAGGGGCAGATCGATCCCTCGAGGCCGACTTTGGTGAGGATGCACCAGCTCAGCCTGTTCGCGGACGCCTTCGGGGAGGAAGGCGGGCGGGGCGGGATGCTTCGAGGCGCGATGAAGATCATCGGCGAGGAAGGAAGCGGAGTCATCGTCGTCCTCAACCGGGCCATGCCCGACGCCCTGTCCGCGGCGCTCAACGTGCGCTCGGGCAAGAGCGCCGCCAAGGGTCCGGACGAGCTGAGGGATTATGGTGGAGGGGCGCAGATCCTGTCGGCGCTGGGAGTCCACGACATGGTGCTTCTCACCAACACCCACCACACCCCCGTCGCGCTCGGCGGCTACGGCCTCGTCATCGTCGGCGAGCGGCCGATCCCGCTGGAGGAATAGGCATGGCCCGGCTCCTGATCGTCGAGGCGCGATTCTACGATCATTTGAACGACCTGCTGCTCGAGGGCGCCCGGGCTGCGATCGAGGCCGCGGGGCATGAGCATGAGACCATCACAGTGCCGGGCGCCCTCGAAGTGCCGGCCGCGATCGCTCTTGGAGCCGAGACGGAGCGGTATGACGGCTTCGTCGCCCTCGGGGTCGTGATCCGCGGCGAGACCTACCAGTTCGAGATCGTCGCGGGCGAACGCGCCCGCGGGATCATGGCCCTCACCCTGGACGGGCTGGCGATCGGCAACGGCATATTGACGGTCGAGAACGAGGCCCAGGCCCTGGCGAGGGCCCGGCGCGACGAGAAGGACAAAGGCGGCGAAGCGGCAAAGGCGGCGCTGGCGATGATGGCCCTGAGGGAGCGGTTCGCCTGACACGTCGCCCCAGCGAAGGCTGGGGCCCCAGGGGGTGAAGAACGCGGCGCCTATCACCCCCTGGGGCC
>DASVUW010000172.1:0-2771 GCA_036386845.1 Allosphingosinicella sp.
CCAAGGCGTTCATCTCGGGCGGTGGCGAGAACGAGGTCTACGTGACGATGGCCCGCACCGGCGCGGACGGGCCCAAGGGCATCTCGTGCCTGGTCATCGAGAAGGACATGCCCGGCGTCAGCTTCGGCGCGCAGGAGAAGAAGCTGGGCTGGCATTCGCAGCCGACCTGCCAGGTCAATTTCGACGACGTGCGCGTGCCGGCGGAAAATCTCGTCGGCGCCGAGGGCGAAGGCTTCCGCATCGCCATGATGGGCCTCGACGGCGGCCGGCTCAACATCGGCGCCTGCTCGCTGGGCGGGGCCCAGCGCTGCCTCGACGAGGCGATCGCCTATACCAAGGAGAGGAAGCAGTTCGGAACGCCGATAGCCGACTTCCAGGCCACCCAGTTCACCCTCGCCGATATGGAGACGGAGCTCCAGGCGGCCCGAACCCTGCTGTACGCCGCCGCGGTCAAGGTGACCGAAAACGCGCCGGACAAGACCCGTTTCGCGGCGATGGCCAAGCGCCTCGCGACCGACACCGGCTCCTCGGTCGTCGACCGGGCGCTCCAGCTCCACGGCGGCTACGGCTATCTCCAGGACTATCCGGTCGAGCGCTTCTGGCGCGACCTTCGGGTCCACTCGATCCTTGAGGGCACCAACCAGATCATGCGGGTGATCGTCGCCCGGGACATGCTGAGGCAGTGATCCCTCAACCGAAAAGAAAATTGGAGTTTCGCGCAGAGACGCTGAGACGCAGAGAGGTCGGCGCCAAGTCCGATCATCGGTTCACGCCTCGACATCTCTGCGTCTCTGCGTCTCTGCGCGAGTCAAAATGACTTCCGACGTGATCACTCGAATTGAAGGGAAGGTCGGACGGATTCGCCTGAACCGCCCGAAGGCGATCCATGCGCTCACCAAAGACATGTGCAGCGCGATGATTGCGGCGCTTCTTCCCTGGCGCGAGGACCCGGAGGTCCAGGCGGTGATGATCGACCATGCCGAGGGCCGGGGCTTCTGCGCGGGCGGCGACGTCGTCATGCTGGCGCGAAGCGGCGCCGGCGACGGGGCCGAGGCGCGCGCGTTCTTCCACGAGGAATATCGGCTCAACCATCTGCTCTTCACCTACGCCAAGCCTACGGTCGCGTTCATGGACGGGATCACGATGGGCGGCGGCGTCGGGATCTCGCAGCCGTGCCGCTACCGCGTCGGGACCGAGAACACCCGATTCGCGATGCCCGAGACCGCGATCGGCCTGTTCCCCGACGTCGGCGGCGGCTGGTACCTGCCGCGCCTTCCGGGCCGGGCCGGGCAGTTCCTGGCGCTGACGGGGGCGCGGCTGGACGGCGCCGAGTGCCTCAAGCTGGGCCTTGCCACCCACTATATGCAGTCGCTGGCCCTCGACGACCTCAAGGCTCAGATCCTCAGCAATCCGGAGCGGACCGAGGAATTGCTGGAGGAGAGCGGAACGCCCCCTCCCCCCGCCCGGATCGAATCGAACCTGGAGCGGATCGACCGCTTGTTCGCCGCGGACGACTATGAGGAGATACTGGCTTCGCTCGAGGCGGACGGGTCCGACTGGGCGAAGACGGAGCTCGAAACCCTTCGAGGCAAGAGCCCGCAGGCCTGCAAGGTCTCGCTCCGGCTGCTCTACGACGGCCTTCGGGTCCAGGATTTCGCCCATGAGATGCGCCAGGAATATGCCGTCGCGACGAGGGTGGTCCAGCGCCACGACTTCGTCGAGGGCGTGCGGGCCCTTCTAGTCGACAAGGACAACAAGCCGCGCTGGGAGCCGGCCACGCCCGAGGCCGTGTCGGAACATATGATCGACACCATCTTCGCGCCGATGCCGGAGGGGGAGGAATGGACGCCGTTGTGAACGCGTCGCCCCAGCGAAGGCTGGGGCCCCAGCGGGTGAAAGGCGCCGGCGCCCTTCACCCCACGGGACCCCAGCCTTCGCTGGGGTGACGGTGAAGGAGAAGATGATGAACTACGAGAACATCCTGGTCGAGCAGCGCGGCGCCGTCACGCTGATCACGCTCAACCGTCCCAAGGCGCTCAATGCCCTCAACACCGCGGTCCTCGCCGAGTTGATCCAGGCCTTCGCGGCCTTCGACTCCGACGACAGCCAGCGCTGCGCCGTCCTCACCGGAAGCGAGCGCGCCTTCGCTGCGGGCGCCGACATCAAGGAGATGTCGGACCAGGGCTTCGCCTCGATGTACGGCTCCAACTTCTTCCAGGGCTGGGAAAAGGTCACCGCCACGCGAAAGCCCTGGATCGCCGCGGTCGCCGGCTATGCGCTCGGCGGCGGCTGCGAGGTCGCGATGATGGCCGACTTCATCATCGCCGCCGACACCGCGCAGTTCGGCCAGCCCGAGATCAAGCTCGGGGTCACCCCCGGAATGGGGGGCTCGCAGCGCCTCACCCTCGCCGTCGGCAAGGCCAAGGCGATGGAGATGTGCCTGACGGGCCGGATGATGGGCGCTGAGGAAGCGGAGCGCTCCGGCCTCGTCGCCCGGGTCGTTCCGGCCGGGGATCTGCTGGACGAAGCGCTGAAGACGGCCGAGGCGATCGCCGGGATGGCGCCGCTCGCGGCGATGGCGACCAAGGAGCAGGTCAACGCCGCCTTCGAGATGAGCCTCGCCCAGGGCATCGTCTTCGAGCGCCGCCTGTTCCACGGCCTGTTCGGGACCGAGGATCAGAAGGAAGGCATGGCCGCGTTCGCGGAGAAGCGGGCGGGGGTGTGGAAGGGTAGGTAGGAGCGCGGGAAGCGTTCCCCTCCTGCGGAGCGGG
>DASVUW010000173.1:0-2422 GCA_036386845.1 Allosphingosinicella sp.
TCCGCGAGATGATCGACCTTTACGACCTCGGCGACGGCCGCGCCTCCCAGCGCCGGGTGACGCTCGAGAAATGCCGGGGCCGGGTCGATCTCCTGGCCAAGCAGCGCGCCGACATCGACGCCACCATCGCCGAGCTCGAAAAATTCATCGCCATGGTCGAGGCGGCGGGACCCGCCGGCCAATAAGAGGAACCTCATGCCCAGCTACACCGCTCCCGTTCGCGAGACCCGCTACGTTCTCGAAGAGGTGCTCGGCCTCGACCGCTATTCGAACCTGCCGGGTTTCGAGAACGCGACCCCCGACATGATCGAGGCGATCCTGACCGAGGGCGGCCGCTTCGCTTCCGAGGTGCTTGCGCCTCTGAACCGGATCGGCGACGAGAAGGGCTGCGTCCGCCACGAGGACGGAAGCGTCTCGACTCCCCCCGGCTTCAAGGACGCCTGGGACCAGTTCACCGCGGGCGGCTGGACCACCCTGTCGGCGCCCGAGGAATATGGCGGCCAGGGGCTTCCGCAGGTGGTCGGAACCGCGGTCACCGAATATCTGCTCTCCGCCAACCAGGCGTTCGAAATGTATCACGGCCTCACCGCCGGGGCCGTCGCCTCGATCCTCACCAAGGGCTCGGACGAGCAGAAGGCGAAATATCTGCCCAACATGGTCGCCGGCAAATGGACGGGGACGATGAACCTCACCGAGCCGCATTGCGGAACCGATCTCGGCCTGCTCCGCACCAAGGCCGAGCCGCAGCCGGACGGAAGCTACAGGATCAGCGGCACCAAGATCTTCATCTCGTCGGGCGAGCACGACCTTTCCGAGAACATCATCCACCTCGTCCTCGCGAAGATCGCGGGCGCCCCCGACACCGTCAAAGGCATCTCGCTGTTCATCGTGCCCAAGTTCCTGGTCAACGAGGACGGCAGCCTGGGCGAGCGCAACGGAGTCCTCTGCGGCTCGATCGAGGAGAAGATGGGCATCCACGGCAATTCGACCTGCCTTCTCAATTACGACGGAGCCACCGGCTATCTGGTCGGCGAGCCCGAGAAGGGCCTCGCGGCAATGTTCATCATGATGAACGCGGCCCGCCTCGGAGTGGGCTTGCAGGGCCTCGCCCAAGGCGAGGTCGCCTACCAGAACGCCGTCGCCTATGCGAAGGACCGCCGCCAGGGCCGCGCCCTCGTCCCCGACGCCCGCGATCCCGAGGCGAAGGCGGACCCGATCATCGTCCATCCGGACGTTCGGCGGATGCTGATGGAGATGAAGGCCTTCAACGAAGGCTCGCGGGCGCTCGTGCTGTGGGGCGCCCTCCAGGTCGACATCTCCCGCCGCGCCCAGACCGAGGAGGAGCGCGAGGCCGCCTCGGACCTGCTCGGACTGCTCACCCCCGTCATCAAGGGCTATATGACCGACCAGGGCTTCAAGGTCGCGGTCGACGCCCAGCAGATCCACGGCGGCCACGGCTATATCCGCGAATGGGGAATGGAGCAGTTCGTCCGCGACGCCCGGATCGCCCAGATCTACGAGGGCACGAACGGAATCCAGGCGCTGGACCTCGTCGGGAGGAAGCTCGGCGCGAACGGCGGACGGGCGATCCAGGCCTTCCTGAAGCTCCTCGCCGAGGAAATCGCCGAAGCCAAGTCCGGCGAAGGCGAGGCCGCCGAAGTCGCGACCGCGCTGGAGAAGGGCGTCGCCGACCTGCAGAACGCCACCATGTGGCTGATGCAGAACGGAATGAATAACCCAAACCACGCCGGAGCCGCGGCCTATCCCTACATGACCCTCACCGGAATCGTCTGCCTCGGCCTGATGTGGCTTAGAATGGCCAAGGCGAGCAGCGCGGCCCTCGCAAACGGCGCCGGCGACAAGGCCTTCCACGAAGCCAAGCTCGTCACCGCCCGCTTCTTCGCCCAGCGCATGATGCCGGAGACGGCGGCCTTAAGGCGCCAGATCGAGGCGGGCTCCGATACCCTGATGGCCCTGCCGGCCGAGGCTTTTTGACGCGCGGCCGGCCTCCCCAGCCGTCGCCCTGAGCTTGTTTCGAGGTCCAGGGCCGGCCGCTCGGTAAAGGGCATTCCACGCCCAGCAGTTCATGCTATGTTCTGGTGTCGGTCCATGACCGGCCGCGGCTCTTTGGATAGTTGAGTTTACGAAATGGCGCCGCAAGCCTGACGGCGGACATGGCCACTTGCCGATTCCGGTGGGCGGCCCGCTCCAAGGGACGAAAGGCGAAGTTCACAGTGAAAGAAAAGCGGCGAGATCGTGAACTTCGTGAACTTTGTTCTCGATTTCCCAGCCTCGTCCCATCCGACTGGGCTCCTCCGGCGGGCTCTTCAAGCCGCTAATCGAGGGAACCCGAACGCGCGACTCAGGTTAGCGGTGCTCAGCATCGAGGAGCCCGACGTGAGCCAAGACCCCAAGCCGCCTT
>DASVUW010000174.1:0-7002 GCA_036386845.1 Allosphingosinicella sp.
CCAGGCCTCGTCACTGGGAGTCCTTCAGATCCCGCCCACCGACCTCGGCCAGGTCGAAGTCATCAAGGGCGCCGCCTCTGCGCTCTACGGCCCGTCGGCGCTCGGCGGAGTGATCAACCTGGTTTCCCGGCGGCCGGGAGCTCCTGAGCCGGCGAACCGGACGCGGGCAGGAAGGACGCCAGGATCGCGGCCGCTCGCGCAGCCGGACGAAGCCTCCTCACTTGCGCCACCTGCCGAGCTCCATCCACCTGAGGAGCGGCTTCAGCGGCAGGATCCAGACGATCCCGGCCGCGATGAAGAACATGGCCCGGAGGGGCCACGGGAGGGGTGGAAGCCACTCCGCGACGGTCACCACGGCGAACCCCCAGACCGCGATCAGCACAAGGAGAAGGAGCATTCCGGCAGGCTTGCGCCAGCTAGGCCTGGCAGGCTCTATCGGCATTGGATCCATTCCAGCGGGGTCGCGATGGCGTCGAGCGGGACGTCCCAGGAGTCGGCGGGGATGGCGGCGTCGAGGATCTGGAGTTCCCAGGCGAGTCCGATCGTCGTCACCTGCCCGCCTTCGCGAAGATGCGAGAGGGCTCGGTCGTAATGGCCCTTGCCATGGCCGATCCGTGAGCCGCGGCGGTCCGCGGCCACTAAGGGTACCAGGACGACGTCCGGCGCCAGCGCTTCCGCCGCCCCGGAGGGCTGGAGCACGCCCCAGGGGCTGGGCTCCACCGCAGGCGCCTCTCGAAAGAGCATCCGCGCGTCTCGGTCGAGGAACCAGGGCAGGGCGGCGCGCTGACCGGCTCCGAGGTGATCGAGGATGGAATAAGGGCTGATCTCGTCCTTCAGCGGATGGTAGCCCGCGACGATTCTGGCCGAAATGAGTCTCGGAAGGACGATCTCGGCCAGCTTGAGCTCGAGCTCGGCCCGAACCCCGGGCGCAAGCGAGCGCGCATAGTCGCGCCTTCGCTCCAGCGCCGCTTTGCGAAGCCCGGGCTTGTCGGAAGGGGAGGGTGACGGGACCACCATGGCCGTTTGCTTGAATATCCTCTGACGCGTCAACGTCAGGTGGGGGCCATATGTGCCGGACCAGGGCCCGACCAGGGATAGCCCCCTAGGATGCTTATCGCCCAGGGATGTTCTGAAGCGCGCACCGGGCAGTACCCGTCCCCTCCTATCTAGGGAGGGCGGGAACCGCTGACAACGGCGGCTCGACGTACAATCGCTTGCCGCCGCAACATCTGCCACGTCATCCCGGCCTTCGCCGGGATGACGCTGGAATTGGCCGCTTCGCGGATTCTTCGTGCCTTCGTGATCTTTGTGCGAACCAATTCCTTGCGGGTTCGCCGCTGAGCAGGCCTAGGAAGCCTCGGCGCTGCGCTCGAGCTGCTCGGCAAGGCTTTCGATCCGGCCGGCGAGTCGCTCCAGCGCATCGGCGATGGCGGGGTCGGGCTCGGCCGGCCCGCCCGGGGCCTGCACCGCCTGGGGTTGGCCCGAGCGCTGCTCCTTGAGCTCGTCGGCGAGGAGCAGGGAGGCGAAGAGCAGCTGGCGGGCCTCGCTCAGGCTTCCCAGCGCCGAGGCGGCGTCGCGCGCCTTGGAATCGACGAGCGCGGCGACCGAGCGAAGATGCTCCTCCTCGCCGTCGCGGCAGGCGACCGAATATTTGCGGGCGCCGATCTCCACCTCGACCGACGCCATCAGCGCGCCTCCGCCGCTTCGATCAGGCCGTCGAGCTGGGCCAGGGCGTTCCGGACCCGCCCGCGCAGGGCGTCATGCGCCTCCCTGAGAGTGCCGTCGGCCGGCGGGGCGGCGGCCGGAGCGCGTTCGGCCGCGCTCTCGATCCGGGCCAGTGCGCTCTCGATTCGGCCGATCGCCCGTTCCACTCTGTCCTGCCCCATGATTTGCCGCATAGCACGGCCCCGCGGGCTTTGAAAACCGCGCAGGCTTCGGTTGACGGGCGCGCCGTCGCCGATAAAGGAGCGCTCTTGCTGGGGCGTCCTTCCGACTCTCCTCGCGCCCGCCCGGGCGCCGCCTCTTGGGAAAGTGCATGGCCGCCGATCCGAGACTGCTCGCCAACGCCATCCGAGCGCTGTCGATGGACGCGGTGCAGGCCGCCAATTCGGGCCATCCGGGAATGCCGATGGGGATGGCGGACGTCGCGACGATCCTCTTCACCGAATATCTGAAGCACGATCCCGCCGATCCGGACTGGCACGACCGGGACCGCTTCGTCCTCTCGGCCGGCCACGGCTCGATGCTGATCTATTCGCTCCTCCACCTGACCGGCTACGCCAACCCGACGATCGAGGAGATCGCCAACTTCCGGAAGCTCGGAAGCCCGTGCGCCGGGCATCCGGAGAATTTCATGCTGCCGGGGGTGGAGGCGACGACCGGCCCGCTCGGCCAGGGCTTCGCCATGGCGGTCGGGATGGCGATTGCCGAGAGGCATCTCAACGCCGTCTTCGGCGACGACCTCGTCGACCACCGGACCTGGGCGATCGCCGGCGACGGCTGTTTGATGGAGGGGATCAACCACGAATCGGCCGGGCTTGCGGGGCATCTCGGCCTCGGGCGGCTCAACGTCTTCTGGGACGACAACCGGATCACCATCGACGGCGGCACCGAGCTTTCGCGCTCCGAGGACACGATCGGGCGCTACGAAGCGAGCGGCTGGCACACCGTCTCGTGCGACGGCCACGATTTCGCCGACATCCGCCGGGCCATCGAGGAGGCGCTCGCCGATCCCAGGCCCTCGCTGATCGCCTGCCGGACGATCATCGGCTGGGGCGCGCCCAACAAGCAGGGCACCGCCGCAACCCACGGCGCGGCGCTCGGCGACGAGGAGGTCGCCGCGGCGAGGAAGCGGCTGGTCTGGGAAAGCGAGCCGTTCGACATCCCCGAGCCGATCCTGACCGCCTGGCGCCAGGCCGGAGGACGCTCCCGGCGGGCCCATGAGGATTATCGAGCCCGCCTGGCGGCCTCGCCGAAGCGGGACGAGTTCGTTCGGCGAATGGAGGGCAGGCTTCCGCAAGGATTCTCAATCTCTCAACATTTGTCGCAATTAATGGCGGATCCTAAACTTGTCGCCACACGCAAGGCGTCGGAGCTGGCGCTCGAGGCGATCAACGCCGACCTGCCCGACACGATCGGCGGCTCGGCCGACCTGACGGGCTCCAACAACACCAGGACGAAGGGCCAGAAGCCCTTGACGAAAGAGGATTATTCGGGCCGCTACATCTATTACGGGATCCGCGAGTTCGGGATGGCCGCGGCGATGAACGGGATGGCCCTCCACGGCGGGGTGATCCCCTACGGCGGCACCTTCCTCGTCTTCTCCGACTATTGCCGCCCGGCCATCCGACTCTCCGCCCTCCAGGGCGTCCGGGCCGTCTACGTCATGACCCACGATTCGATCGGGCTGGGCGAGGACGGCCCGACCCACCAGCCTGTCGAGCACCTGACGAGCTTGAGACTGATTCCGAACCTCGCCGTCTATCGCCCTGCAGACGCTGTCGAAACCGCCGAATGTTGGGCCCTCGCCCTCGAGCGACGCGACGGCCCCTCGCTGCTCGCTCTGACCCGCCAGAACCTCCCCCAGCTGAGGCTCGAGCCGGCCGACAACCTCTGCGCCCGAGGCGCCTACCGGCTTCGCTCCGCCGGAGCGGCGCGCCGGGCGGTGCTGATCGCCACCGGCTCCGAGGTCGAGGTGGCGCTGGCTGTAGCGCAAGCGCTCGAAGGGCAGGGGATCGGGGCCGACGTGGTGTCGATGCCCTGCTGGTCGCTGTTCGATTCCCAGGAGGAAACCTATCGGGCCGACCTCCTCCCCGACGATGTCCTCAAGGTCTCGATCGAGGCCGGGACCACGCTCGGCTGGGAACGCTACACAGGCCCGCGCGGCCTCGCCATCGGGCTCGACCGGTTCGGCGCCTCGGCGCCTGCGGAAGATCTGTTCAAGCGGTTCGGCTTCACTGCCGAAGCGATCGTGCCGCGGATTTTGGCGGCGCTCAATAATCAAGGAGATCAATGACATGGCGACGAGAGTTGCGATCAACGGATTCGGCCGGATCGGCCGCCTGGTGGCCCGGGCGCTGCTCCAGAAGTCGGACAGCGGACTCGAGCTGGTCTCGATCAACGACCTCGCCGACGCCGAATCCAACGCCTTGCTGTTCAAGCGCGACTCGGTCCACGGCGCCTGGCCGGGCGAGGTCCGCGCCGACGGCAACGACCTGATCATCGACGGCCGCCGGATCAGGGTGACGGCCGAGCGCGAGCCGGGCAGGCTTCCCCACGGCGACAATGGGATCGACCTCGTCCTGGAATGCACCGGTTTCTTCACGGATCGCGACAAGGCCGGGGCCCATCTCACTGCGGGCGCACGAAAAGTGCTGATCTCCGCGCCCGCCAAGGGAGTCGATCTCACCGTCGTCTACGGAGTCAATCACGACAGGCTGGAAGCCGGGCACACGATCGTCTCGAACGCGTCGTGCACCACCAATTGCCTCGCTCCGGTCGCCAAGGTGCTGAACGACACGGTCGGGATCGAGCGCGGCCTGATGACCACCGTCCACGCCTACACCAACGACCAGAAGATCCTCGACCAGATCCACTCCGACAAGCGCCGCGCCAGAGCCGCCGCGATGTCGATGATCCCGACCACCACCGGCGCCGCCCGCGCCGTCGGGGAGGTGCTTCCGGAGCTCAAGGGCAAGCTCGACGGCTCGGCGATCCGGGTTCCGACCCCGAACGTCAGCCTCGTCGATCTCACCTTCACCCCGAAGCGCGACACCAGCCTCGAAGAGGTGAACGGGGCGCTTCGAGCGGCGTCGGAGAGCGGTCCGCTCGCCGGGATCCTCGACTATAGCGAGGAGCCGCTGGTCTCGATCGATTACAATCATTGTCCGGCCAGCTCCACCGTCGACAGCCTCGAGACGGCCGTGCTCGAAGGCAAGCTCGTCCGGGTGCTTTCCTGGTACGACAATGAATGGGGCTTCTCGAACCGGATGGTCGACACCGCCGCGGCCATGGCTCGGCTGTGACGAGGCTCGTCGCCCCAGCGAAGGCTGGGGCCCCGGCGGGTGAAAAACGCCGCCGCTCTTCACCCCCTGGGGCCCCGGCCTGCGCTGGGGCGACGGAACCGACGTCGTGAGGTCGTTCAAGACCCTGGACGATCTCGGCGACGTCGGAGGGAAGCGCGTCCTCGTCCGGGTCGACCTCAACGTCCCCATGGCCGATCTCGAGGTGACCGACGACACCCGCCTTCGAGCCACCCTGCCGACCGTGACCGAGCTCGCCGACAAAGGCGCTATCGTGCTCCTCCTCGCCCCTTTCGGGCGCCCTAAGGGAGAGCGGAGGCCGGACATGTCGCTCTCGCTCGTCACTCGAGCCTATAGCGAGGTGCTCGGGCGCTCGGTCCGGTTCGTCGGGGACTGCCAGGGCGAAACGGCGGCCGCCAACGTCGCCGACATGCAGCCGGGCGACGTCGCAATCCTCGAAAATACCCGCTTCCACGCCGGTGAGGAGAAGAACGACCCGGCGCTCGCCCAGGCGATGGCGGCGCTGGGCGATCTCTACGTCAACGACGCCTTCTCAGCGGCGCATCGCGCCCATGCCTCCACCGAGGGCCTGGCGCATCTTGTCCCGGCCTATGCCGGGCGGGCGATGGAGGCGGAGCTGAAGGCGCTCCAGAAGGCGCTGGGCGAGCCCGAGCGGCCGGTCGCGGCGGTGGTCGGCGGCGCCAAGGTATCGTCGAAGCTCGAGGTGCTCCGCCACCTCGTCGCCAAGGTCGACCATCTCATCATCGGCGGCGGAATGGCCAACACCTTCCTCGCCGCGCGCGGCATCGACGTCGGCAAGTCGCTCTGCGAGCATGAGCTCGCCCCGACCGCCCTCGAGATCCTCGACGCGGCTGAGCGGGCGAACTGCACCGTCCACCTGCCCTACGACGTGGTGGTCGCGACCCAGTTCGCCGCCAATCCACCCAGCCTCAGAACCTGCAACGTCCACGAGGTCGCCTCCGACGAAATGATCCTCGACGTCGGACCGGCCGCCGTCGAAGCGCTCGGCGACGTGCTAAAGAATTGCCGGACCTTGGTTTGGAACGGCCCGCTCGGCGCGTTCGAGACGCCGCCGTTCGACGCCGCCACGATCGCGCTTGCCCGCACCGCTGCGGCCCTGACCCAGAGCGGCTCGCTGGTTTCGGTCGCCGGCGGCGGCGATACGGTCGCGGCCCTCAACCATGCCGGCGTGGCGGACGACTTCACCTTCGTCTCCACCGCCGGCGGCGCCTTCCTCGAATGGATGGAAGGCAAGCAACTGCCCGGCGTCCTGGCGCTGGCGCGACACTGACACGAACAGACCGAACGAGGATTATCGATGCCCGACAGCAATATGATGGAAAAGATCGCAAAGGGTGACGGCTTCATCGCCGCGCTCGACCAGAGCGGCGGGTCGACGCCGAAGGCGCTCGGCGGCTACGGGATCGAGGAGGGCGCCTGGAGCAGCGAGGAGGAGATGTTCGGCCTCATCCACCAGATGCGCACCCGTATCATGACCTCGCCCGCCTTCACCGGCGACAAGGTGATCGGAGCGATCCTGTTCGAGCGCACGATGGACGGCGAGGCCAACGGCAAGCCGGTGCCGGAGGTCTTGAAGGAGCGCGGTGTCGTCCCCTTCATCAAGATCGACAAGGGCCTCGAGGCCGAACAGGACGGCGTCCAGCTGATGAAGCCGATGCCGGAGCTCGACGCGCTGCTCGCCCGCGCCCGCGGCCTCGGCGTGTTCGGCACCAAGGAGCGTTCGGTCGTCAACCTCGCCAATCGCGCCGGCATCGCGGCCATCGTCCGCCAGCAGTTCGAAGTCGCGGCCCAGGTGCTCGCCGCCGGGCTGATCGCGATCATCGAGCCGGAGGTGAACATCAAGAGCCCGGAGCGGGCCGAGGCGGATCGGATCCTGCTCGAGGAGCTGACGAAGGCGCTCGACTCGCTGCCGGGCGAGGACCGCGTGATGCTGAAGCTC